>NZ_CP027786.1:302330-604660 GCF_003795145.1 Tetragenococcus koreensis
AATGTGGGGTTCAGAGGAATTGACCAAGCAAGGGTATGTCGATGATCTGGATGTTCTGGTAATTGGTGAAGATACCACAGATCTGAACGTGGTATATGCCAGTAATGGCGATATTGACTACACGATTACCTCCTATGGGAAAGTTGCGATCAGTTCTAGTCCGGGCATTAATGCCTTGGACCACATGCTAGACTTTATTCATATGGCGAATCAAAAGTTGCGGACTCAACCAAAAATCCATGAAACGTTGGGACCATTGGTTCATAATGTAACGATGATCTCAGGTGGAGATCAAGTGAATAGTATACCGGGGAAAATCACAGCTCGTGGAAATGTTCGGATCAACCCGCTGTACACAGTTGAAGAGGTTCAAGAAATGGTGGAAAGCATCGTTTCAGAGTTGAATTCCTGGCCAGATTACAAATTTGAATTACAATATGATTATTTAGGCGGGGCAGTAGATGGTGACCTACAAGGCGAATATGTCACAACAGCTAAACAAATGTTGGGCGATATTTTAGGCCATCCGGTTAAGATTGTTGGCGAACCTGGAGCCACAGATGCTTCTAACTTTGTTAAAAGTCCTTCAGCGCCAACGATGCTTGTAGTTGGCCCAGGGAATGATTCTGTCCATCAAATCGATGAATATGTGGATATAGATGAATACTTAGCTGCGGCAGAATTTTATAAACGGTTTGCTAAGAAGTATTTGTCTTAAATTAGAAAATAATGATTTATTTTCCAGTTAGGTATCATAAAAAGGCCAAGTAACGTTGTAAAGTATTTTACTTCGCTACTTGGCTTTTTCGCTATTGTTTGAAAAATAATGAAAACAAGGACAAACGGTTGAAAAAGTTAAATGAAAATCCGTATTATAAAATCAAAATTTTGTAGGCTAATCATTGGTAGAGTGGAAGTTTTTAGGCAGAAAAATAGGATATTCTAAAAAATTTCCTTGAACAAAAAAGAGTCGCTTAACTATAAGAAATATCCATTTTCCTTAAATGCATTATCTTTTGGCTGATAGTTTAATGCTACATGAGCTTCTTTTAGGGAAAGTCGCGGGAAAGTATTGTTTGAGATGCCATTGACAACTAAAAAAGGTTCTTGAAGTTCAGATTCTAAACAGCAGTCCACTAAATGATTCATATCCTGTGCTGAGAAGTAACTCGCCATTTCATTTTTATCCGCGTTTTCATCCAGTTCATTCCTATTTGTTTTGTAATCCGCGATTCGAATACCAATGGATTCTATACCATTTATGTATGCGTGATAAGAAGCTAAACCCTCTAAATAAACTTTGGAAACACCATACAAATCATTGGGGCGTACTTGGTCCGCTACCTTGATTTGTATGTTATCAGGATAAGCATCCACTGCATGTATGGAACTTGCGAAAATAATTCGTTTTAAGTGCTTAGCTTGCGTTGCTTCTTCATATAAGTTGTGGGGAAGTTTGTAGTTCAATTCCAATAAATCATTATAAAATTCGGCATCAGGACTTGCTTGGCCCGCCAACTGGATGACATATTCAATATTGTCTAATAATCCTTCCCAATTTTTGGGTTTAGTTAAATCTGTTTCAACAATTTTCGTTTTTTCTTTTAAAAACTCCGGGAAGTTTGAAAAATCAACATCCACTAAAGTCAAGTCGTGTTGGTTTTTTAAATGTTTCGTCAACTGTGTGCCAATTTTTCCTGTGGCGCCGGTGATAAGTATATTTGACATAAGGACACCTCTTGTCTTCATTCATTTATTTTTGATAAAAGTATTGTGAGAAAGTCCTGCTTAAGTTCGTTGGAAAATTATAAATTGTTAATATTTATTATATATCATAGTTAGTGAACGACAAAGGATTTTAATGAAAATAGTTATGAATAAGCTAAGCAAGTTAGAATGGTTGGTGTCTAACTGCTTTTTTGTGCGGGATGGACAAATAATTATGGGATCAAAGTTTCAAAGAAGTGCTAAAAAAATAGAGCATTGAATTATTCTAGTATTAACTTACTCTTTACTTGGAAAAATTTGGAAAAATATGAAATAAAAAGAAAAATAATGATTGAAAAAGAAAAAATATGATGCTATGATAAGTTCAACAAATAAAACAAGGAGGAATTAATAAATGAAATTGGCAACCAGAATCAATTCTTTTTTACCTAAGTTTAATAATGACTTAGGAGAAATTTTTAAAGAATTTAATCATATTGGTTTAAGTCATGTAGATTTAAATTATCCAGAACATGTTGAAGACATATCAGCGCAAAATATGAAAGAGCTTCTAGACAAAAATGATTTAAAAGCAAACGGTGTTGCGCTACGGTTTCGCAATGAATTTATCAATGGAGAACTAGGTAACGCTGATAAGGAAATTTCAGAAAAAGCAGTCCAGCTTACTAAAGATGCCGCAGATTACTGCAGAGAAATTGAAGGGGAAGTCGTTACTATTTGGCTAGGCTTCGATGGCTTTGATTATTCATTTCAAATTAATTATGAAAAAGTTTGGCAACAAATTAAAAATTGCATGATCGAAATTGCTGACTATGCGCCTGATCTTAAAATTAGTATTGAGTATAAACCATTCCAACCTCGCGCTTATGCTTTTATTGATAGTTTAGGAATTGCGATGTCAATGATGAATGAAATCGATCGTGAAAATGTGGGCATCACTTTAGACTATTGTCATATGTTAATGAAGCATGAAAACCCCGCGTATGGTGCAAGTATTTTAGGAAGTCGTCAAAAATTATTTGGTGTTCATTTAAATGACGGCTATGGGTTGAACGACGATGGTCTGATGATTGGTACAAGTAGTTTGGTAAAAACTTTTGAATTCTTATATTACACAAAACTGCATAATTATGATCAAGCGATTTATTTTGATACTTTTCCAGTGATCGAAGACCCGGTCGAAGAATGTGAGGCCAATTTAAAAATGATCACTCGGATAAATGAAAAAATTGATCAAATCGGCTTAAATAAAATAACATCAATAATAGAAAAAAATAGTGGTGTAAAAGCAAGTGAACTTGTATTGGAAATCTTATCTTAAGATTTCTGATACAAGTATTAAAAAATAGGAGGATTGAAAAATGGATTATAAAAAAATGGCGCAGGAAATTTTAGATGAAGTTGGTGGACCAGAGAATGTTTCTAACATGACGCACTGTGCGACAAGATTAAGACTTACTTTAAAAGATACTTCAAATGTTGATAGTAAAGCGCTTGAAGCAATTGATGGAGTGCAAAATGCTGTTAATAAAGCTGGGCAATATCAAATTTTAATCGGTACAGAAGTGCCTAAACTCTATGAAGAGTTTGAACCTCTAGTAAAAGGGGAATCTACTGATGCGATGACACAAGACAATGGAAGTTCTGGTAGCATTATTGGAAACATCTTTTCAGCCATTTCAGCCATTTTTGCACCATTGTTACCAGCTTTAGCCGGTTCGGGAATCTTACGCGGGTTATTGATTCTAGCTGTTCAAATAGGAATTATTAGTGAAGATAGTGGTACTTATTCGATTTTATTTGTTGCCTCCATGAGTGTCTTTTATTTCTTACCGGTTTTGTTAGCGTTTACCTCGGCTAGAAGATTTGGTGCGAGCCCTTATATTTCAGCTTTGATCGGCGCTTCGTTAATTCATCCTGATTTTATTGCTTTAATGGGTGACGCGGGTAACGGAGCAACTACCGATTTTTTCAATATTCCAGTTGTTTTGATGGAATATAATTCCACGGTCGTTCCAATTATTTTATCTATTTGGGCGTTTTCTTATCTGTATAAGTTTTTAGATAATCATGTCACTGAAAACTTAAAATTAGTCGTGATTCCACTTGTTTCGCTTGCCATTATGGTTCCTCTAACTGTAATTATTATCGGACCAATTGGTGTTTATAGTGGGGAAGCTGTAGCAAATGTTGTGAATTGGCTGATTGAACGTAGTAGCATTTTGACAGGGATTGTTGTTGGCGGCGGTTGGAGTGTACTTGTTAGTCTTGGGATTCACTGGGCGGTAAACCCTATTATGATCAATAATGTTTCGACTTATGGATTTGACTATATTGTCCCGTTTACCTTCGCTTGTAATTTCGCTGTCATCGGAACGACAATTGGTGTTTACTTTAAAGCAAAAAATAAAAAACTTAGAGGTTTTGCAGTAACAGGTTTAGTAACCGTAGCTCTTTCTGCGATTATTGAAGCAACTTTATTTGGCTTATTAGTAAAAAATAAAAAATTATTTTTAAGCCAAATTATTGGAGGAGCAGTTGGGGGGGCTTACCTTGGTTTGACAAAAGTAGTAACCAACGCTTTTGTTTTTGGTAGCGTTACAACATTCCCAGCTTTTGTTGAAAATAATAGTGCGAACTTCATAAATGCGATGATTGGCTTATTAATCTCACTGGTTGTTTCAGCGATTTTAGCCTATGTATTTACTAGAAAAGACGAACAACTTGCGCAATAATAAAGGTAAGTAATAATGTGTAGAGTTGATTAAAAAGTATAAAGCTCAATGAAAGGAGTTTTTGCAAATGAAAATAGCAATTGGGTCAGATCATGTCGGCTTTGAATTAAAGCCAACTATTATTGATTATTTAGAGGAATTAGGGCATAAAGTAACCGACTTTGGTGCAAAATCCAGCGCACGAGTTGATTATCCAGATTATAGTAAAAAAGTTGCAGAAGCCGTGCTTTCAGAAGATTTTGATCGTGGAATTCTAATATGCGGAACTGGAGTGGGTATCTCGATTGCCGCCAATAAAATCCATGGCATTCGTGCGGTTGTTTGTAGTGAACCATATTCTGCCAAATTGTCAAAAGAGCATAACAATACCAACATTTTAGCTTTAGGTTCTAGAGTTGTTGGAAAAGAATTGGCGAAAATGATTGTGGACGAATGGTTAGAAGCCGAATTTGAAGGCGGACGACACGCTAATCGTGTAGAAAAAATTGCAAAATTAGAAGAATAAAATAAGCAAAATAGCAAGTGGAATGAATAGGAAATGTACATTCTGCTTGCTATTTTTATGTTTTTGCTTCAAAGCTGTTGAAAAATGATAAAATAGGAATATGCGATATCCAGGCAAGGAGGCAAAAAAATGATTCCTTATGAACGGCAGGAAAAAATTTTAGAAGAACTTAACAAAGAAGAGCTATTAAAAATTGAAGAGTTACAACAAGTGATTCCCAATGCATCAATGTCTACACTTAGACGAGATTTAAAAGAGCTAGAAAAACGAGGGAAAATTGTCATGCTGACAGGTGGTGCGGTAAAAGTGTCTTCTCCAACTGTTGAGTTATCGATCGCTACTAAGCAATCTTTACATTCAAAAGAAAAAGAAATGATTGCTGAAATTGCTGAAAAACTGATTAATAACGGAGACGTTATCTACCTTGATTCAGGTTCAACTTGTACAGCTTTATTAAATAAAATTATCTATAAAAAAATTACGATAATTACGACCAATGCTGGTGTGTTAAGTGCTCCAACTGATATTGAAGCAGATATTATCGTTTTAGGCGGACGCTATAACCCTAATATTTCTTCGTTAAATGGACCTTTAACAGATAATAACATTCAGGATTTTTATTTCGATAAATCATTTTTGGGGGCTAACGGGATTGATTCAACTAGAGGAGTTAGCACTCCGAATTTGGTGGAAGCTAATAAAAAACGCTATGTAATTAATAATTCTAAAAAGTCTTTTCTGTTATGTGATAGTTCAAAGTTTCATGCTAGCTCTACAGTAAGAGCTTTTGATCTAAATGAAGTGACATTAATAGCCAACCAGTATGATGAAGACTTAGCCAAGCAAACGGAATTAATGTATCCTAGCCATTCGAAATAAGTTTGTGGCAGTGTTCTCTGAGTTGTAATAAAAACATAATACAAGAGACAATAGGTTGTTTCTTGTATTTTTATACGCTTTGTAACATACAATTTATTTAGAAAACAAGATTTTATTACAACAGATTTATTGAAAAGAAAAATTTGTTTTACGTCATGTAGCCCATTAATAATTTGTTCTTATTGTGCGTTTAAATCCACTGATTGGTAACCTAGGGAATCACTTCATATTGTTTATCTTTACCCTAACAGTTTGGCATATACTCTAACTAGATAGAAATTTCCCTTGATCAAATATTAATGCTACTATTGTATTAGTTATAGTAAAGCTTGCTGCACACTCATTTTTTTGAAGATAATTTATACATATTAGTACAGTAAATTGAGTGTGGAACTAGAACTTTATTTGATATAAATTTTATAAATCGAGGGGATATTATTGGATCAAGTACAAGAGATCTATCAAGATATTTTTACCGATGTTCAAGCAGATATCAGTGATTCTCAAGTTTTAGTAGAAAAAATTATTTTTTCGATCGCCGCGATATTTGTTTGGTATTGGTTAACACGAAATTTAAATAGATGGTACGACCGCAAAATCGAAAGTGCAAAAGTCGTCAATGTTGTTGTTAATACTTCAAATTATATTTTTGGTTTTCTTTTTATGATGCTTTTTTTAGTTACTCAAGTTTCGCACATGTAAAATGATATTAAACAACGGTCTTATCAACTCTTAGGTCGAAAAAAGTCCTGATATTGACTGCCTACCTTTTTATACAAAAAGAACTCCTTTTGTTTTATAATTGATTTAACCACAAACCAAAAACAAAGGAGTTCTTGCCTTTATGGTACACTTAAAAGCTATTAAAAATCAATTACCGAATGAAATAAAAGCCCTTTTTTCTGAATTAAAAGTCACGCAATTTTTAAAACAAGCCCATATGGAAAAGCAAAAAGGGTATTCGGTGGCTATTCTATTCACTTTTCTCTTTAGCCTCGTCTTTAAAGGAAAATCCTTAAACCAAGTTCTCAGTGGGCGGGAAAGCGACCAATACATGAAAAAAGATACCGTGTATCGATGGATGAACAATCCCCATAACAACTGGCGTCTGTTTTTACTTCGGTTTAGTGCGTCTGTCATCGAAAAGCTCCATTCTTTAACGGATACGAAAACCCATATTCGGACGTTGATCTTGGATGATTCGACGTTTTATCGTAATCGAAGCCAAGAGGTACCAGGCTTAGCTCGTCTTTGGGATCATGCGCTCAAACAAGGATACAAAGGGTACCGTATGCTTACTTTAGGGTTCTCCGATGGCTATTCTTTCATTCCGATTGATTTCGGGTTACTATCCGGTAAGAAAAAAGTGAACCAAACAATAGCAGAAAAAGATCAACGAACCGTAGGAGCCAAACGATTCAACGAATCAAGTCGTAAAATGCCCGAAGTGGCACTTGAGATGGTTCAACGCGCCTTGAACCAAGGGATTTACGCCACCCATGTGTTGATGGATAAATGGTTTACTTCCCTAAAATGATAGACCAATTACACGATATGGGGATTCACACCATTGGGATGGTGAAAAATGGAAAAACCAAATACCTTTTTCATCAACGTTTATACAAGCTGGAAGAACTTTATGCCAAATCTACGAAAGAATATACACAAGAAGCGATTATTTCCTCGATTGTGGTGAAACCAAGCTCCGGCAAAAATCCCGTGAAAATCGTTTTTGTCAAAAATCACAATAAGAAAAGTGCTTGGTTGGCGATTATGACCGATGATCTGGATTTATCTTCCCAAGAAATGGTCAAAACATACTCGGCGAGATGGGACATCGAGACATTTTTTAAGGCATCGAAATCATTGCTTCATCTGACTAAAGAAACACAAACGCGACATTATCAAGCCTTAATTTGTCACACCACCATTGTGTTCACACGGTATATTTTATTAAGCTGGCAGCAGCGCTGTGCCAATGATGAGCGGACCTTAGGTGGCTTATTTTATGAACTGGGCGATCAAATAAAAGAACTCGATTGGTCCGCTGCTCTTATCGAATTAGTACATATTATTCAAGCGGTAAGCGAAGAATCAGGAAGCCAATTACAAGATTTTATTACAAGTCAACTCCAACACTGGGTGGATACTCTGCCCCGTTATATCAAGGCTTATCTCCCAGATTTGGTGTGCGAAACTTGAGTTAGTTATTTGGATGTCTTTAGCAGACTCAGTTGTATTATTTTTGCTATTAATAGGTGCGATCGGTTTACTTTCAATAAAAGGGCTTTTTTCTAATTTTGTTGTATGGACAATGTTAATGCGCAAAAAGTATTTTAAAACCTATGATCGTATTGAAATTGACGGAAATAAGGGGATTGTTACCAAAGTCTCGTTTCTATATTTTCAAATGATGGAATTGTCCAATTGGTTTGATGCTGAAGCTCCTACAGGGCGAGTGATACGGATTCCTAATGAGCTTTTGCTGAAAAAACCAGTGTTTAACTACAATGGCTTATTAAAGATTAATTGGAAAGAAGTTGAATATACAATTCGGCCAGACAGTGATTGGGAGAAAGCTACGCAAATCCTGACTGAAATTTCAGAAGCCTATGTACATGAGCTAATAAATGGTCGTTTTGTGAATAAAAAAGAAGAACTAGAACATAAAATAGATTTATTTGACGGCAAAGTAGATCCTGTGAACATTGTTGATGTTACGCCTATCGGGATTACTTTAAAAGTTCGTTTTCCGGTATATTACACTGAAGGAACTGCTACTAAAACCATGTTAAATAAACAAGTACTGAGACGTTTTACCGATGAACCAGATATCGAATTAGTTGGGACTAAGCTGCATATTAAAGATGAGAAAGAATAGGCTAAGATTTTTCGAAAGAATTATTATAAATACTAGTGTAAGTTTTATAAGGGATAAAAGATAATGTGAGGAGGCGATTGAATTTGAAGAAAATTTTACTACGAGCTGATGATTTAGGATATTCAGAAGCGATAAATTATGGTATTGAAAAAGCAGTGAAGGAAGGATTGATTCGCAGTGTCGGTGTGATGGTTAATATGCCTGCAAGCAAACATGGGGTTGATTTGTTGGTGGACGAACCGATCGCATTTGGACAACATACAAATTTTTGTGTGGGGCGGCCAATTTCAGATCCGAAACTTATTCCTTCGCTTGTCGATGAAGAAGGGATGTTTAAAACATCAACAGTCTATCGTAAAGCAGAAGAGGACTTTGTTAATTATGATGAAGCATTGATTGAAATCGAAGCTCAATATAACCAATTTTTGATGCTTTTCAATAAAAAACCCGATTATTTTGAAGGACACGCTGTTGCAAGTGCAAATTTCTTTCGAGCGTTAGAAGATTTTGCGCACAAGAATGAGTTAAAATATTCTGGTTTACCAGAAGGTAAGGATCCCAATCGCCTAGATGAGGATTCACATATTTTGATTAACGAATACAAAGTTTATATGACAATGGAAAGTATGAATGAGGACTATGACCCTTATGATACGTTTTATAAAATGGTAAAAGAACAACGAGAAGATGGGGTCGAAATGATGATCTTTCATCCAGGTTATTTAGACGATTACATTATCAACCATTCCTCCTTGTTACTGCCACGAACGAAAGAAGTGACTTTTTTAACAAATCCTGAGATCAGTAATTTTCTAATCGATAAAGAAATTGATTGTTTGGATTACCGCGATTTATAAGCAGTAGATTAAATTAGAAAAAGCTGAGTTACGTTGACTAAAATGTAATTCAGCTTTTTTATAACTTATCTTCTTCAATTTCTTTTTGTAATGTTTTAATGACCTCATATTCTTCTTTTAGTAATTCAACCGATCCTCCGGGCGCTCCTAATAAAGAAAAGGGTACATTTAATAATTGATCAGCTAGTAAATTAACCCGTGATAAGTGAAACCAAGAAGTTATAATTTTTACTGAGCTTATATGATTTTTAATACATATTTCATTACAAAAACGAAGATTTTCAATTGTATCCCAAGAATCCCTTTCTTTAATAATTTGGCCTTCGTAGCCATTTTCCACTAACCAATTAGCCATGTATTCCGCTTCGTTTATTCCTTCTCGTCCTTTTCCGCTGACAATAATACAATTAATTTGGTTTTTTTCAGCATCCTTTTGAGCTAATTGTAGTCTTCTTTGTAAGAGATGTTCGAGAGACTTTACTGGATAACCTAATACAATAATTGCTTGTTCTTTCATCATTAACATCACCAGTTATAGTTTATCATTTTTTACGAAGTTTTGTGTTTCAAAAAAAGATACTTTTACTAATTTATTTAGTCTTACTTTTTGGATTAGGTTTGTGCTATTTCTCTTTATTTATCGTTTCACATTAGAGTTTTATACTGAAACCTCTACAACAAACACAATATTTGTAGTTTAATAGCACTTTATTATAAGCTTAAAGTGTAGAGAAAATAGCAAACTTTAGTATATTGGAGGTATACAAATGGCAGAACAAAAAACAATAAAAACGATTGCGTTTCTAGGTACTGGAATTATGGGTGCGCCTATGGCTAGAAATTTGCAGAAAAATGGCTTTGAAGTACATGCGTGGAACCGGACTCGTGCTAAAGCAGAAGAACTTCAGCCAGATGGCGTAACTATATATGATACACCTCAAGAAGCAGTTAAAGATGTTGACGCTGTTATCACGGTATTAAAAGATGCAGCAACTGTGTTAGAAACGATAAAATCAGCTCAAGAAAGTCTTACAAAGGGAACTATTTGGATTCAAATGACCACAGTTGGTAAAAAAATAGATGAAATCATTCAATTTGCCAACGAACATGAGTTAATCTTTTTTGATGCTCCTGTGCAAGGAACCAAAGCACCGGCAGAAAGCGGAGAGCTTACCATTATGCCGTCAGGTTCTAGTGACTACAAAGAGGTACTTGCGCCTATTTTTGACGTTATTGGGAAAAAGACGATCTGGGTTTCTGAAGAAGCTGGAAAAAGTAGTCGTTTGAAGCTCGCCTTAAATAGTTGGGTATTTGCTTTAACGCATGGTGTAGCTGAAAGTTTAACCATTGCAAAAGAATTAGGAGTAGATCCATCTTTAGTTATGGACGTGATCACTGGTGGACCTATGGATACGCCTTATTTCCAACAAAAAGGCAAAGCGATTTTGAATGACGATTATACAGCTAGCTTTGCAGTAAAAAATGCAGTGAAAGATGCGCAATTGATTGTAGATGCTGTTGAAGACGAGGATTTACAAATTGATATTACACCTGCAGGGTTACGTAGGTTTCAACGTGCGCTAGACGAAGGACATGGTGATAAGGATATTGCTGCCTCTGGTTTAGCGGGAAAAAAAGAAAATGAATAAGGTTTAATAAAAACAGCTAGGAACGTTGTACGATTTCCAAAAGGCTAATTTTTGGACGAAATTACACGCGACCTAGCTGTTTTTTCATATTCTTATTTGTTAAGTCTTACCTTTAATTGTTTTTTATACCAGACAAACAAAAGCACATAGACCACAATACCTAAACCAGCAATTGCTAATTTAGTAATGTCAAATTGATGAACACCTTCACCTAGAACAATTGCAATCATTTTTTCTAGTGGGTTGGAATCAACTGAAGTGAATGTTTGTCCTTGTTCTAAACCAGCAGGGAAGTTGTCCATCGCAATTGAAGCTGAAGTGATAAATTTAGCGACCATCGTTGCTGACCAAAGATAAATCGGAATTAAAATTGTACCGATTAAAGTCATACGAATAACTTTTCCTTGTGTAACGATCAATAAAGCAGGAGTTAAGATGGTCATTAAAATGCCACCTAAAGGCATTACTTTATTTCCAGGTAAGATCATAGCGATAATCAAAAGGATAGGAGCTAAAAGATTCACAACGGCCCAAACTTCTGCTCTTGAAGCAACAATTGGCCAGTCAATAGCAATCAATAATCTTCTTCCTCTTAAACGCTTGCTCATCGCATTTTGTACGCCATCTGATAAAGGTTCGATTGCTGGCCCAAACCAACTACCTACGATACTGAATAATTCTAAAGCAACTCCACCTGTGAATGCTAATTCAAAAATAGCTGCAGTAGATTGTTGGCCTAAAAGACCAATAAACACACCTAAATAAGCACCAATGGCAAATTTACTTCCCCAAAAACCAATTTTTCTATTTAATGTTTCAGCATCAAAATCAAATCTATCGATAAACGGTAGACAAATATCAATAAAACGATTGATAAGCATCGCTAAAGGCGCAATTAGAAAAGATGGATGAGCAGTCGTTGTGATATTGTTTTCATCATAATCAAGCACTTTATCTAGTGTTGGTTTCATTGCATCGGCATTTAACAACATCATAGAGTAAATGAATAAAACGAAAACTGAAGTAACAACGATATTATGAGCGTAGTAGTTGAGTAACAACCCTAAAATAGATACATTCCAGATATTGAATAAATCCACATTCAGTGTTTCTGTTGCTTTCATGAATAGCAAGATAATATTGAGAACAAAACAAATAAAGGCAAAATAAAGGGTGTAGATAGACCCCCAAGTAATTAACGCTAATGGCGCCCATCCTAAATCTGTTATAGATAGTTCAATTCCAGTTGACGCAACAAAATTATTTAACGCGGGACCAAAGGCTTCTGTTAACAAAGAAATAACGGCACTCATTCCTGTTAACGCAATTGCCATTCTTAGACCGCCTTCAATCGATTTTGATAAAGGTGCTCTAAATATAACACCTAGTAAAGTTAAAACAACGAACATTATGGCTGGTCCGCCCAGCCCTATAAAGAAATTAAATCCATTTTCTAAAGCATTAATCATCTTTCAATATCCCCCTAGTTAAAAATACGTAATCGATTACGGAGGAATTAGTCAAAGTGTACCATCTTTTTTTAGAATAATCAACAGCGCTTCCAAACGTGTTTTAGTATTGCTATAATTAAAGATGAGAGGCAAAAATACTAGCAGTAACTGTGTTAACTAATAATGTGAGTTGATGGAATGAAGCGTTTTACTATTAACTATTGACAAAGCTTTGAAAAATAGTAATAATGTAGACGTAATCGATTACGGAGGAACAAAAATGACAACAATTAAGGACATCGCAAAAATGGCAGGAGTGTCTACAGCGACGGTATCAAGAATTATTAATGGGAAAGGCGAGGCCAAGCAAGAAACCATTGATTTAGTAATGAAGATTGTCAAAGACCTTGAATATCACCCAAATAAAATGGCACGTTCCTTGCGGCAAGGGAAGTCAAATCTGATCTCAGTGATGATACCTAATTTAGACAATCCTTTTTTTGGCGAGTTGGTCGGAGCGATTGAACACGAAGCAGCTAAATATGGACTACGTATTTCTATCTGTAATACAGACGATTCAAGGGAGAAAGTCGAGTATTTTTTAACAAACATGATAGATAACTATGCTTTTGGCGCAATTATCTGTACATTAAAAGTGACAGAGGATGATTTAGCTAGTCTAGAAGAACAAGGGATACACACGGTAACCGTTGACCGCTCTCATTTTGAGCATTCTTTTTCTTCTATTAATATTGATCAGTTAAACGGCGCTTTTATTGCGACAAGACACTTGATTGAAAGAGGCGCAAAAAAGAATGTATTGATTTGTGGTCCGGAAATTGAGCGTATGTCTGGTGAGAGGGTTAAAGGTTATCAACTAGCACTTCAATCAGATGAATTATCCTTTTCAAGAGTTGCTTATGGTGATTATACTTTAGGATCTGGCTATCAGATTATGGATACACTTATTAATGAAGGTGTTCAATTTGATGGCATCCATGCATCAAATGATTTAATGGCACTTGGAGCATTAAGACGTTGTTTAGATCATGGTCTGGCTGTTCCTAATGATGTGAGAATTGTTGGAAACGACGATTTAACCATCGATAAATACTACAATCCTCGTTTGACAAGCTTATCTCAAATGAATGATCGGGTAAGTCATTCAGTCATTAATGAACTAATCAATTTGAACGAAAAAGAACACACTCCCCAAAAAGTTGTGATGTCTCCTGAATTAATTGTTAGAGAAACGACATAAATTTAATGGAGGAACCAAGATGGATTTAGATGTAATTGTAATGGGAGCGATCAATATGGATATGTATGTACATGTTGATGACTTTCCTAAATATGGCGAAAATATACAAGCAAAAGAATTAGATCAAAAAGTAGGAGGAAAGGGTTCAAATCAAGCTGTTACAGTAGCAAAACAAGGCGTAAATCAAGCATTGATCGGAACAGTCGGCAATGATGATTTTGGTAAACAGATTTTGGACTCATTAAGTCAACAGGGCGTAAAAGCGGATTACATTGTGAATAAAGATGATACTCAAACGGGAATAGCCGTTGCGGTCGTTGATCATACGGGCGAAAATACGTTTATGGTGATATTGGGCGCGAACATGGCTCTAAAGGCTGAAGAAGTTGAGCAAGCGATGGAACCATTAGAAGGTAAAATTTTTCTTTTGAATCTTGAAACTAGTCAAGAGTCTGTTTTAGCTGCTTTAAAAATGGCTAAAAAGAAAAAGATGTATGTTGTTTTAGACCCAGCACCTGAAGGCTCTTACTTTGAAGAAGCATTGCAATATGCAGATTTAGTAACACCAAATCAACAAGAAACTGAACGAATTGCTGGCATGTCAGTCAATACAGTAGATGATGCTAAAAAAGCAGCCAAATGGATTGCCGATCAAGGTGTTTCAGATGTTATTGTAAAATTGGGTAGTGAAGGCAGTGTCCTTTACGAATCACAAAAGGACCATTTTACAATCATTGAAGCAACCCGAGTAAAAGCGATCAATACTGTTGGAGCAGGCGATATCTTTGCCGGAGTGTTAGCGTCTAAATTAGCAAAAGAACCAGATGACTTGGTTGCGGCTGCAAAACTTGCTTCAAAAGCGTCTGCATTAAAAGTTTCTCGGCCAGGCGGTCAAGACGGTATTCCTACCAAAGAAGAATTAGATCAATTATAATTAAAAATAAGAGGAGCGATAAAATGAGTGAAAAATTTTTTTGTCCATCAATGATGTGTGCTGATTTTACAAAATTGCCAAAGGAAGTAAAAGATCTAGAAGAAGCTGGTATTGATATTTTCCATATGGATATTATGGACGGTGTCTTTGTACCCAATTTTGCACTTGGTACAGAAGACTTCAAAGCGATTCGAGCAAATACCGATAAATTAATGGATGTTCATTTGATGATTTCTAATCCAAGTCAGTATGTGGATTTATTTTCGGATTTGGGTGCTGATATTATTTATATTCATCCTGAAACAGATACACATTCGATCAGTACGTTAAATAAAATAAAAGCAAACGGGAAAAAATGTGGAATTGCGATTAATCCAGAAACGTCAATTGAAACAGTCAAAGAATTATTTAATGTCATTGATTATTTGCTAGTAATGACAGTAAGTCCTGGGTTTGCCGGACAAAGCTATTTAGAGTTTGTTAACGATAAAATTAAAGAAGCCGCTAAATATGCAAATGAAAATTCCTTTAAAATTGTTGTAGATGGTGCGATTTCTCCTGAAAAAATTGAGAAATTAAGCAAAATCGGTGTTGAAGGTTTTGTTCTGGGAACGTCCACGATCTTTAATAAAGAAGAGTCTTATAAAGAAATTGTAGATTCAATTAAAAAATTGTAGTTTGAAAGAAAGCGGAAATGAGACGTGAGACCACTTCTAGATAGTATAAAAGAAGTTAGCAGATGAAGATATGAAAAGCACGTCATAAAAATATAGAATAGTTTCAAAAAACTGCGGAGTGTTTATTTTTTTCGCAGTTTTTATTTATAAATATAAGAAATTAGAAGCGAAGCGATTGTAAAAGTGTAAGAAAATTATACGCAGCGTATAATTATAGTTAGACGATATGTATAATTCATGCTATAATAAATAAAAGAGAGGTGAGCGGTCATGGAAATTATGAAAGAGCATGGTAAAATCAAAAAATGGGGGAACACAAAAGGAATCGTTTTACCTAAAGCTGTCTTGTCTAATGCTAATTTAAAAAATAAAGAAAACGTTAATATAACAGTCGAAACTCAACCTAATGGGAGAAAGCGAATTGTTATTGAAGATGTGACGGAAGATAAAAAGGATTTGTTAGAAAGTTTAGTTGGTACTGTTAGTTTACCTAAGGATTTTGATATAAAAACGGAAAGAGCGGAAAGAAAACAGAAACGGTTGGTAAAACATGAACTGCATTATTGACATCAACGTAATATTAGATGTATTAGCAAAAAGAGAAGAATTTTATAAACAGTCGAAAGAAGTTTATATGTTATCTGTTTATGGTGTGATCAAAGGGTTCATAACGGCGAACATGGTCACAGACATTTACTATATTTTAGAAAAATATGGTTCTGAAAACGCAAAAAATGAAATCAGAAAGTTATTACAACTAAATGAAGTACTTTCTGTAACGGAATTAGACTGTATTAATGCATTGGAATTAAGTGGGGACGACTTTGAAGATAATTTGATTATAGCTACTGCAATTCGTAACGACGTAGAAAGCATCATTACTAGAAATGGTGAAGACTACCGTAATAGTGGTTTAATTGTCTATACGCCAGAAGAGTTAATTCGTAAGTTCAAATGATATGTCTTTTAAAATGTTTACCGACGTTGGTCCGTATTTATTTTAAGGCATATCATTTTATTTTGCTATAAAAGATTTTACACCAGTCACAAGTTGAGAACGATTATTATGAAGCGACTCAAAGTTTAGAAGAAAGTGAGCTAGATTGCTAAACATAGTCATGCTCAACAAGTTATTTGTTCTTATCGACAGCCTTACATAGATCACATTATGGTTAATTACTTGAAGACGAACAGTATTACCTATAGCTGTTGTATTGGTTAATATTTCGTAAAACTTTGAATTTATCAAACGATGCCCTCGGTTTTACATGGGGGAACTTGAGTTACTTTACCCAATAATATATGAGAATAAACGATTTTGGGAAAATGTGCTAAAATGAATAAAAAGGCGAGGAGTGTTGGCAATGGAAGACTATGAAAAATATGAGGCAAAAGCTGAAGAAATAAGAAAACAGAATGAACAGTTACTCGTTGAATTTCAGCAATACTTGATTGACAAACAGCTTAGTACAAAAACAATCAATAAACATGTGCCCAATGTTGACTTTTATATCAATCAGTTTCTTCTTCATGATGGGTTGCTGGAAGCGAAAAAAGGAGCACTGGCTATCGGTGAATTTCTGGGCTACTGGTTTATTAGAAAAGCAATGTGGTCAAGTGTTGCTCAAATTAATGAAAACGCCACAAGTTTAAAAAAGTTTTATACCTTCCTGTATGAAAGAGGAGATATCGATAAAGAAACTTTGGATGAACTAAAGGACACCATTAAAGAGGAAAAACCGGAATGGCTTGAAACTATGCAACGCTACGATGATCCGTTCGATATGCCATTTGAGCTATAAATGTGTTAAACAATGATTGATAAGGAGTGAGATTCATGGTAGAGAAATATGATACTGTTGTGATTGGTGCTGGCCCTGCTGGAACGGCAGCTGCTTCATCTTTAAAAGCTCAGGGAGAAAAGGTAGCGATTGTAGAAGAAGATTTGTGGGGCGGTACTTGTCCTAACCGCGGTTGTGATCCTAAAAAAATCTTATACGCTGCAGTAGAAGCAAAAGCTCAAGCTGATCTTTTAGCAGGCCAAGGGTTAAATACGCAAAGTTCTATCGAATGGTCAGATCTAATGGCGAATAAACGAGACTATACAAAACAAATAAGCCCGGGTACTCATAAAAGTATGACGAGCAGTGGAATTGAAACATTTACTGGTCATGCGCAATTTGTCTACCCACACACATTAGAAATTGGCCAACAAACGATTGAAGCTCAGAACGTGATCATCGCGACTGGCTTGCGGCCACGAATTCCAGAAATTAAAGGGAAGGAATTTTTGCAAACAAGTACGGACTTTTTAGAGTTAGATGAAATGCCAGCAAATATTACGATTCAAGGAGGCGGTTATGTTGCTTTTGAACTGGCCGGGATTGCATCTTCTGCTGGAGCTAAAGTGACATTAATCCATCATAATGATCGTCCATTGAAAGCTTTTCCAGAAAAACTTGTGCAAACTCTTTGCGATCAATTATCCGAAAATGGTGTAGAGATTATTTTGAACCAAGAAATCACGGAAGTTCAAAAAAATTCATCAGGTTATCGAGTGATGGGTAATGATGGCTTTGACAGAGAGACAGATCGAGTCTTTGCTGCAGTCGGCCGAATTGCCAACGTGGACCAATTAAGGTTAGATCAAATAAATGTTGAATATTCTAATAAAGGCGTGAAAGTAAACGAGCATTTACAATCAGACGCTTCACATATTTATGCGATCGGCGATTCAGCAGCTTCTCCGGTGCCTAAGTTAACACCTGTTGCAGGCTTTGAAGCGAACTATGTGGTCGAACAAATTTTAGGCGATCACACAGAGATTAAATATCCATTAGTACCAACTATCATCTTTTCTTTGCCTAAATTGTCGCAAGTTGGTGTATCTGTGCAGCAGGCACAAGAAGATACAGATAGATATCAAGTGAGAACGACCAATATGGAAGAATGGATCACCTATAAAAGACAACATGAAGAAAAAGTTTTGGTCCAACTAGTCATTGATCAAAAGCAAGACAAAGTGGTGGGAGCTGCTTGTTTGAGTATGGAAGCCGATGAGATGATTAATTATTTGAGATTGCTGATTAAGCATGGATATTCAGCCGCAGAAGTTGGGCAAACACTCTTTAACTACCCAACGACCGCAAGTGATATTCAGTATTTGTATTAAACTTTAGGGTTAAGAAAAAAACTGTACCAATAACTGCTGTAAGATACAAAGATATGCTTTTTTGAATGATTGCGAACATTACGAGTTTGTATTCATTTTGAAAAGTATATTTTTTGTTTTCAGGCAACGTTTTATATGAGATTCGAGTTAATTCGTACTTCGCCTGAATTTATCACTTGATTCGAATTAATTCGAATTATGTGGTAAAATGAAATGGAGATTCGAATTAATTCGAAAGAAGGTAAGGTTATGATACAAAGAACGAATTATTTAAAAAAATTAAAACGAGTAAAAGATAAACAAATTATTAAAGTATTAACTGGCGTGCGTCGTTGTGGAAAATCAACAATCTTACAAATGTTTCGGCAACAATTGCTCGACGAAGGAGTTGAGCAATCTCAGATCATTTTTATTAATTTTGAAGACTTAGCAAATGAGAAATATCTTGACTATCATGAGTTGTATCAATATTTGGATAACAGCATTGAAGAAAACCAGAGATATTATATTTTTTTGGATGAAATCCAAGCAGTGACTCATTTTGAAAAAGTATTAGATAGCTTATTTATCCGTTCTAACGTGGATATTTATGTTACTGGTTCTAATGCATTTATGTTATCTGGAGAGTTAGCCACACTACTTTCTGGTCGTTATATTGAAGTACGTGTTCATCCCTTATCTTTTAAAGAGTACCATAGTGCTTTTAAAAGAGACGCAACTACAGATTTCCAAGCCTATCTTAATTTTGGAGGTTTTCCTTTTGCTGTCCAATTAGAAGATGAAAAAACATTTAAAGATTATGTAGACGGTATTGTCAATACTGTATTAGTTAAAGACGTATTACAACGGAAACAACGCAGTGATAGCGCTTTAGTTGAACATATAGCTCGTTTTTTAACAGATACCGCTGGCAACTTAATTACTGTTAAAAAGATTGCGAATACGTTAACTTCAATGGGAGAAAAGACAACTAGCGATACAGTTTTGTCTTACTTATCGGCATTTCTCGATGCATATTTGTTTTATAGGTGTGATCGCTATGATATTTCCGGGAAAAAGTATCTATCCGTTAATTCCAAATATTATCCTGTAGATATGTCACTACGCTATGCACTTTTAGGAACAAAACGAGTAAATATCGGTAGTCGCTTAGAAACTGTTGTATTTTTAGAATTATTACGTCGTGATTATGAAATTTATGTAGGAACGATTGAAAATACTGAAGTTGATTTTGTGGCAATTAAGCAAGGCGTTAAGGAATATTATCAAGTTTCTTATACTTTAATTGACGATGAGACGTATAACCGAGAAGTCTCTGCATTGAAGAAAATCAAAGATGATTACCGAAAAATTTTATTAACGGCTGACCCAGGCTATGCAAATGATGAAGGCGTTGAGCAAATAAATGTTATTAACTGGCTTTTGGGAGAAAATGAATAAGAAACTTAATTTGATTGTTGATAAACTTTCTTAAATTAGTTAACAAAAAGATTAGGCACAGAATTTGGAGCGGGGTATTTATACTAATTTTTCTATAATTTAATAGAACAGGAAGATTGTTAAAATTATTACAGAATTGCTCGAAACTTTTTGTTAAAAAGCAAGTATATTTCCGGTCGTTTATTCAAAATCAATTGTATTTTAAGCTGTTTTATTTTACAATTGAAAGCGTTAAAATTATAACAGTTAAAAATACTGTTTAAATATAAGGAGGGTAACCAGTGAAAAAGAACTTTATTGTTTTATTACTTCTTTTTGGAGGAGTATTAACTGCTTGTACTAACAACGAAGGCAATAGTGCAGAAGAGGATAACAGCTGGCAAGATGTGGAAGAAGAAGGACAGTTAACAGTAGCCACCTCAGGTACTTTATATCCTTCTTCCTTTTATGACGATGATAATCAGTTAGTAGGGTATGATGTAGATGTTGCCAAAGAGGTAGCCAAACGGTTAGATGTTGATATTGAATTTGAAGAATACAATGTTGATGGACAAATTTCATCACTTCAAAACGAAAATACGGATTTTGCAGCGAATGATTTTAGTTTGAACAGTGATAGAGAAGAAAATTTTCTTTTATCTTCACCGATAAAATATTCATTTGCAAGTTTAATTGTGCGAGAAGAAGATGATTCAGGAATTCATTCCTTAGAAGATTTAGAAGGAAAAAAAGCTGCGGGTGAGCCGAATACAAGCTATATGAGAGCGGCTGAACAATATGGCGCTGAGTTAGTGACTTACGATAATGCGACGAATGAACAGTATTTGACCGATGTTGCGAATGGACGAACTGATACGGTAGTTAATGATTATTATCTACAAAAAATGACGACAGAAGCTTTGGCTGATATTCCGGTAAAAATTTTAGACGATGTGTATTTTAACCTAGACCATAATGGCTTTTTGTTTGAGAAGGATCATGAAGCTTTGCATGAAAAAGTCAACGAAGTGCTGGCTGACATGAAAGATGATGGCACGCTCAAAGAAATTTCAGAAGAATATTTTGACGCGGATGTATCGGAAAAGCCAGACGTAGAAAATATTGAACAGGTAGATGTTGAATAATGTATATTCCAGGACTTGATTTTACATTGATGTGGGAATCGCTCCCTTTTATTTTGCAAGGTTTATCCTATACTTTGGGAATTGCTATTGCATCGTTATTACTGGGGAATTTTTTAGGACTTTTGCTAACATCACTTGGCTTAGTCCCTAATAAAATTTTACGAGGACTCGTACGCTTGTGGCTTTCTTTTTTTAGAGGAGTGCCAGCCTTGGTGTTATTGTTTATCCTCTATTTTGGTTTACCTTACCAACTTCATCCGCTAACTGCTTCGATTGCTTGTTTTACTTTGACTGGCAGCGCGTTTATGGGAGAAATTTATCGGGGCTCTATTTTAGGTGTTGACTCGGGTCAATGGGATGCTGCCTACGCTTTAGGATTTAATTTCATGAAAACAATGCGACTGATTATTATGCCGCAAGCCTTTCGTATTTCAGTTCCAGCGTTAAGTAATGTGGCAATGGACTTATTGAAAGGTACTTCCCTTGCTGCGATGATTACCATACCTGATATTTTTCAGAACGCTAAAATTGTAGGAGGACGTTCCTTTGACTTTATGTCAATGTATGTCTTAGTGGCTGTTATTTATTGGATCTTATGTCTAGCAATTCAAGCAGTTCAACAACGCTTAGAAGAATACTTTGCCAAGCGTTATGGCACGTCTTTTAAGGTAAAAAAATAGACGAAATTATTTGATTTGCCAATAAACATAAGTCAATTTTTTGATGCTTCTATACAAGGGGCTAAAGCATCAGTAGAGGATGAAAGCTTCCAAGAATGCCATTGAGTTCTAGTAAATACAAAGTCAATTTTTGATGTTATTGGGAAAAGACGAACTGGGTATCTGAAGCCTCCCGAAAAAAATAGCCATTTGGAATGAACAGTAAATGGTTCGATATTTGTTTTAACACATAGTGTAATAGAAAACTTAACTATTGCAAAAGAACTAAGAATCCAACCTTGGAGTTAGTTATGGATACAATTTTTTCAACAAAATAAAAATGGGTAAGATTTAATAAAAATAGCTAGGAATGTTGTAGTGTGTTCCTAAAAGTTAGCTTTTTTCTAATTTTGGGGGGCGGTACATCTACCTAGCTATTTTTTAAATCGTTATTAGTTTTAATTGCTACTCATTTTTGTATCACTTATTTATCGTAAAATTTTTCCCCTGATTTCGCCTGTTATTTGTTTTGAAGATAGAAGATAAACTAATTAAGAAGTTTTTATATAATAACAATCTTTTTGAAAGAGATAATTTTCCTATTTTCTATCTATAAACTTATTATTTTTTGATTTCATGTAAATTTAATTTCATATAAACGCACATTTATGTTGAAATTTAATTTAATAAGGGCTATACTCTAATTAGTTAAATGAATTTGTTTAGGCAAATATTTTAGTGCACATCGTTAATTTTATGAAAATAGCCTTATATTACTAAGTTAATAGTTTTACTTTAGCATAGTGGTAAAGAGTCAAGATAAAAATTGAAATCATTTCTGTTTTTAAACTTGAAAATGGGCTCGCTGAACTAGGCCTGCGCAAATCAAGCGTTTTCACAGGTCGTTTCCTAAGAAATGCGCAAAATAACAATAATGTTATTTTTCTATCACGCTCCTAGGTGGCGTATAGAGTTGGTGGTTACGTAGTAGCGTATCCACCAAACGCACAAATTTTCTTGCAGTTAAAACGATGGCTCTTTTGTGTTGGTGTTTCGGTGTTTCTTGATATTTCTTACGATAAAAAGCTTGGTATTCGGGCAAATGTCGTCTTACAGAATTGGCAGCTTCAATTAAGTAGTAACGGAAATAGCGATTGCCTTTTTTCGTTAATGGTGTGTCCTCGGCTTCATGACGGCCTGACTGATGTCTGGGCCAAGTGAGACCAGCATATTTGGCTAAACTGGCTTGATCGGGAAAACGTTGGATTTGACCAATTTCAGCTAATAAGCCAGCGGCATAAACGGGACCTACACCGGGAATACTGGTTAAACATTGGTATTCGGGCACCGTTTGAACGAGATCTTCGATCCCTTGGTCACAGTCTTTAATGGCTTTTTCCAAGGAACGAATTTCACGCACAAGGATGCCTAAGATCATGTCGACCGATTCGCTCACGACTTGATCAAGCCGGTAAGAACTACGGATGGCCCGTTGGATCGTTTTTGCCAACCCTTCGGGATCTTTAAAGCGACCGCGCCCTTTCGTTTGAAGCCATTCGGCAAAGTCTTTCAAAGGCAGGTTCGCTAAGTCGTCTAAGGATAAATCTTGGGTAAAAAGTTCCATGATTATGGCACTAAAAACGGTCGTGGACCCTTCAGCTTCACGCAATTCCTTTTTTAAGGTATTGCATTTATACGAAAGGTTTTCAATAAAATGTTGTTTGACTTCAACTAATTGCCGTACGAATTGATAACGCGTGCGAGTCAATCGTTGAAGCGCCATATATTTTTCTTCTTTGATAGGTGAATTCGTATAGCGTTGAATCCGTAAGTAGTCGGCAATCATGAACGCGTCGATCGGATCCGTTTTATCCTCATCAAACATTTTGATATATTGTTTGATTCGATGTGGATTTTCAATCGTTGTAATGGCATGAATCGCTTGAAGCTGTTCATCCTGGTGGAAATTTACCGCTGGATGATAACTATACATGGAGGTAGATTCCATACCAATGACGATTTGGTCAAACGAATACGTTTCGTAAAAGGCGAGTACCTGTTCTTTTAGTTTCCAGGCGCCTTGGGTGTCATTGCCATAGGTGTGATTTAACAACACCACCATTTCGTCGGTTAGATAACATGTATCTAGTTTTTCCGAGCTAACGTCTATACCTACAAATAATTTCACGGGGAAGGACCTCCTTTCAAAAAAAATTAGGAAAATGCTTCGATACTGTGGGCTTCCCAAGATACACGTTGTATAATCACAACCTCGTTTACGAGAATATAGTGACAAGAGGCAGGAGCTGCTTTCAAACCTTCTACTCAAGGTATGCCTGCCCGAATGTCGAAACAGATAGTGTGTTGGTAATGATAACAACGGTCTGGGTTGCATGCTTAAATGCGTAGACGAACTACAGGAGGTGATAGCACAATCCCATGTGGATCCTTTCCACTGACAATTATATCTCAGGAACCACACAATATCGAAACAAGTTCCAAAGTGCCCTCCGCTCGTTCAAGAATCACGAGCTGCGCGGAGCTTCGCTCCTTGCCTCGGCGAGCAAAGCTCGCTTTGACAAAGGGAGAAAAGGTAGTGTTGCCTAAAGATTTTATTATTTAATGTTATTTATTTTATTTTCAAAGAACCAGAACATTTGCATCAGAAAAGATGCTTATAAATATATTTTACGAGGAGGTAAGAATGTGAGAAAAATTATTTTAGTTGGACATGGGGATGGTTGTATTGGAATGAAAAAGTCTGCAGAAATGATCTTGGGCAAGCAGGATCATTTAGCAGCGATTGCCTTAAAAGAAAGCGAGGGCTTAAACGACTATTTGGAAAAAGTACGAACAACTGTAGATGAGTACATGAAAGACGGTTATGATGGATTACTTTTATTGGCGGATATTAAGGGAGGTACACCTGGAAATGTGGCAACTTTAGTAGGAAAACAGAAAGATCAAGTTCAAGTTATTGTTGGTTATCACTTGGCTATGATATTAACCGCGTGCACAAATGATAAAATAAACAGTCAAGAATTGCTGGAAGAAACCAATCAAATGATCCAAAAAGTTATTTAAAATCAGGAGGAATCTATAAAATGGAAATTGCAATTACTAGAATTGATGAAAGATTAATCCATGGACAAGTAGCTTATTCTTGGACAGTCGAATATCAAGTAGATGAAATCGTAGTTGTTGATGATGAGATCGTTAATGATGATATGCAAAAAATGCTACTTGAAATGGCTGTACCTGAAGGAAAAACGTTAAAAATATTGTCTATAGAACAAGCTGCTGTCTATTTAAAAGGTTCTGGAAATAAAAAAGTATTCCTTGTGGTAAAAACGCCACAAATCATCTTAGATTTAGATAATAAAGGTGTAAATTTTGATTCTATTAATATTGGTGGAATGTACTATAAGGAAGGTAAAGAACAAATTACAAAAACAGTATATATTGACAACGAAGAAAAGCAAATCTTTAAAGAATTAGCGTCGAATGGAATCTCATTGGATGTTCGAACGTCTCCTAGGGATAAATCATTTGATTTAATATCTAAAATTTAAATTGTAAGCGATTTAATTCCTTGATATAAAAGTGAAACAAAGTTAAGGGGGAGGAAAATGGGACTAACAGCTTCAATCTTATTAAGTGTTTTTGCGGCATTACTAATCACTGAAAACTATGGTTATGGGTTATGGATGGTTAGCCGCCCAATATTTGCTGGGCCTTTAATCGGCTTGATTTTAGGGGATTTACAAACCGGCTTAACAGTTGGTGCAAGTGTCGAACTGATGTTTATGGGCGTTCTTCCTATTGGTGGTTCAGTACCGCCAAACGCACAAATCGCTGGTATTATTGGGACGATTTACGCTATTGAAGCAAACTCAACTTCTTTAGGTATTTCTTTAGCTTTACCTATTGGAATATTGGCCCAGTTTTTAATTATGCTCGCTTGGAATATTAATATTTATTTGGTTCATAAAGCAGATAAATCAATTAAAGAAGGTAATACTAGAAAAATGGAAGGATTACATTTAGCAGGTATTTTAGTATTTTTCTTGGTCTTTTTCGTTTCTTCATTTTTGGCTATTTATTTTGGTAGCGGTTTTGTGAGTAGTATTAATGAAGCTTTACCAAATTGGATTTCAGGTGGTTTAGAAATTGCTTCTGGTTTACTTCCAGCTATTGGGATGGCAATGTTACTTAAGATGATGGACTTTAAAAAATATTGGTCCTTTTTTTTAATTGGTTTTGTTCTATCAGTTTACTTAGAATTAGACGTTTTGGCAGTATCATTATTAGGTTTGGGAATTGCAGCAGGTATTTCCGCGATTAAAAACCGCTCTGATGATGATTCATTAACGCCTGATCAAGAAGAAGATGGCAATGAAGAAAAACTGATCCATAAGAAAGATCTATGGAATATGTATGGACGTTCTTTTTTTACAATGGCTACTATTAACTATGAAAGATATATTAGTTTAGGTTTTGACTATGCAATGGTTCCTATATTAAAACGTTTATATGCAGATAAAGAGGAATATGTTGATGCCTTAAGACGGCATAATGAATTTTTCAATTGTCATCCTTATACGGCCAATATCGTTTTAGGTGTTTCAGCTGCTTTGGAAGAGCAAAAAGCAAAGGGAAGCGCTATTACTGATGAAACAATTGCTTCCACAAAAACGGCATTAATGGGCCCTTTGTCAGGGATAGGAGATTCAGTTTTTAAAGCAACATTTATGACAATATTTGCTGCGATCGGGGCAGGGTTGGCGCTGAACGGTAATATTTTGGGTCCTGTTGTTTTCATTGTTCCCAATGTACTATTAAATGTCATTTCACGCTATTTGGGGATTTTTTGGGGCTATAAATTTGGTGTTAAATTAATTGCCAAAATGAAAAACTCAGATTTGATCCAAAATTTTGTTCAAGGCGCAACTATTGTAGGGATGATGGTTACAGGATCTATGGTTGTTAACTTTGTTCAAATTGAACTTACAGCAGAATGGGTTAGTGCGGGAAAAGAGATAGTATTACAAGATTTACTAGAACAAATTTTCCCTAGCTTATTACCTTTAATTATTACCCTACTATTCTATCAATCATTAGTTAAAAATAAAAAAGCAATCTATTGGTTGATGTTGGTTTGCTTTGTTATTGGTTTAGCAGGTAAATTTTTCGGAATTCTATGAGGGAGATATATTTATGTCACAAAATAATGTACTGGAAAAAATTAAAGGTGGCTTGATTGTGTCTTGTCAAGCGCGTAAAGGTTGGCCAATGTATGGTACGGAAATTATGGTAGCTTTTGCAAAAGCAGCAGAACAAGGCGGTGCATGCGGAATACGTGCAACTGAACCTCAAAATATTAAAGCGATTAAAAATGAAGTTGATCTACCAATGATTGGAATTTTTAAACAATGGTATGATGGCTATGAAGTTTATATTACACCTACTTATGAGAGTGCTGCTGCTATAGCAGCAGCAGGCGCTGATATAGTCGCTATGGATGGGACACAAAGAAATCGACCAAACGGTGAAGCACTAGATGAGATAATTAAGAAGATCCATAAAAATTATCCAACTGTTTTAGTCATGGCTGATTGCGATAACCTTGAAAATGGAAAATATGCCCAAGAATGTGGCGCAGATATTGTTTCCACGACAATGGCAGGTTATACTAAATCTACAAGAAATCAACAATCTTTTAATCCAGATTTAGTTAAGGAAATGAAAGAAAAACTAACGATTCCTATTATTGCGGAAGGTCATATTAGTGACGTAGAAGAATTGTATACTGCCTATAAAAGTGGTGCAGATTCTGTGGTGATAGGAACAGCTATAACAAGGCCGGAAATTATTACCAAAAAACTAGTGGAATCACTATTGGAGGAATAGATTTGTCTTTAACAGAAAATCTGAAATTACAAAATGATTTTACAGAAATTGAACAAAAAATTGCCGATTATGCGCTGAATAACATGAAAAAAGTGTCGCGCATGACCATTAAAGAATTTGCGACGGCGGCTGACGTTAGTGAGGCAAGTGTGGTTCGTTTCTGTAAGAATATAGGAGTTAAAGGTTTTCGTGAATTCAAATTAGTTCTTAATCAAGAATTAGTATTAGAAGGTAAGAATAGTAGTTTTAATATTGTAGAAAAAAATAAGAAAGAAGAACTAACCACACAAGACGTTCTATTTAATACACTTGAGTTGGATCGCTTAGCCGTAGACCAATTATTTAATACACTGGATACGAAAAGTGTTGAACAAGCAGTAAATAACATTGCTAAGAGTAATATAGTTGTTGTGTATGGCGCTGGTGCTTCTTCAATGGTTGCAGAGGATCTGACCCATAAGTTTACTAAACTAGGACTATCGACTTTTTTTAATCGTGATTTTCATTACATGTTATCAATTGTGCTGAACATGCAAGAAGGCGATACGTTTATTGCAATTTCAACCACAGGTCTAACACAAGAAGTATTAGAATTATCAGAACTGGCAAAAAAGAGGAAAGGAACAGTTATTTCGATAACAACTTTACAAAAGTCAAAATTAGCTAAACAGTCAGATGTATTATTAAGTACACCTGTTTTAGAAGAATACTTTCGTGTGGCTAACTTAGCTACGAGAATTTCTCAGTTAGTAGTTGTTGATATATTATATATGAATCTCTATGAAAAGTTTGATAAAGAAGTTACGCCTAAGCTTTTTGAACTTCGTGATGCAGTAAAAAAATATCGAAATTAAAACTCGCAAAAGGGTTTACATTCAGTATTTATATAAAAATATGGCACAAACAATAGATTGCACGCAAGGGAATAATTTTTCTTGCGTGCTTTTTAACGTGTATTTCTAAAATAAATGTGGAGGAGATACGAACTCAAAATGTAGTAGAAAACAGAAAAAGTATGGTTAGGTTAACTACAACAAGAATGAAATAGCTTAGCAATTAAAGAACGTTTAAACAGTCTTGCCATTTGAAACTTTAACGGGCAACTTATACATATCTTCTAAAAGTATATCTGGTTGTGTAATTCGTTGTATTAGTAAATCGACTAATAAGTCAGTGAAGTCTTGAATGGGTTGAGCAATTGTTGTTAAATCTGGGAAGTAACTTTGCATAAATTGTGTGCCATCATACCCAATAACCTTTAATTGTTTTGGTATATCAATACCTAGTTCACGACAGTTATTAATAACCAAAGTAGCGGTTAAATCATCTGTACAAAATAAACTATCCATATCTCGTTTTTCTAAAATTTGTTTGATTTTCATATTTTTTAAAGTTAAAGAGTTTTCAAACGGTGCAAAACGAAAGATCGTGGGTGTGAGTCCAACTTCCTCTAAAAACGCAAGATAGCCGTTTAAACGTTCATTGGTCGGGGAATCTGACACATTGCTACCAGCTATAATACCAATTCTTTTTCCGCCATTTTTATAGAGTGTTTCTGTTGCCAAGTATCCACCTTGATAATTGTCACTACCTACAATAGGAATCCCTTCGGCTAAGTAACGGTCGAATGAAATAATTGGTAACTCGATCGTTTCATACTCTTTAATCCCTAAATTATGAGCGCCAGCAATGATTCCGTCCACTTTATTTGCGGCCAACATTTTAAGATAGCTGCGTTCTTTTTCCTTATTTTGAGCACTGTTACAAAGAATAGTTTTATAGCCATGTTCAAATAATTTGGTTTCTAATTGTTCGACGAGTTCAGCAAAAAAAGGATGGGCAATTGTTGGAAAGATTAATCCAACTAATTGTGTATTCTTTCCCTGCAATGAACGTGCTAAAGAATTGGGTTGATAATTTAACTCGCCCATTGCGGCCTGTACTTTATCAATGGTTTTTTGACTTAGAGAGCCATAGTTGTTAATTACTCGCGAAACTGTAGTTGGAGATACACCTGCTTTTTTGGCTACATCTGTGAGCTTGATAGACATTTTTTAACCTCCTTCAATTATTAAATGGGATGATAGTGGAGAATGGTTTCTTATACAACGGTCAATAATTAGTAGAATTTCATTGTTTTATTTTCATTTAAAGATAGTCCAGTTTTAAGCAAATGTCAAACGTATGACATTTTAAAACATTTGACGTGTCAACATTCCTCTTATATTTAACTTTTTTATTACTGAACGATTGACATCTTTATAGGGGTATAGTATAAATGTATAAAGCGTTTTCGATTTGTTGGGAATGTAAAATGAAATTTATAGGCACATAGAATGTGTATTTTTATTAAGCAGAGAAATTGAGGTGATAACCAATTACATTGTCGCTAATTATAAGTTTGTCGATAGCATAAGTCATAAAGTAGTTTAGAAAACTCGGACTATTATTATAATTAATTTTGAATGAGCAATTGTTCATAGCATCAAAAATAAATTATTAGGGTTTAAGGTTGAGTAAAAAGGAGAAGAATAAAAATGATGCAAAAGGTACAGCGTTTTGGGGGAGCGATGATCGCTCCAGTTTTGTTATTTGCTTTTAATAGTATTGTGTTAGCGTTTGCTATTGTATTTCAAGATCCTGAAATTATGGGCGGATTAGCAGCTGAAGGAACTTTTTGGACAGACATTTGGTCTGTGATTGAAGCTGGTGGTTGGGTTGTATTTGACCACATGGAATTATTATTTGTTATAGGATTGCCGATAGGGCTGGCTAAAAAAGCGAATGCACGAGCAGCTTTAGAAGCTTTTATCATTTACATGACATGGAATACATTTATCAATGCAATATTACAAATTTGGGATTTTGGTGTTGAACTTGGTAGTACAGAAGAAGTTCTCGGTGTAAAAGCTATTGGTGGTGTCGAAACTCTAGATACAAACATTATCGGAGCTTTGTTAATTTCTGGAATGGTTATCTGGTTGCACAACAAATTTTATGATACAGCACTTCCTGAATGGATCGGAATTTTCTCAGGATCTGCATTTGTTGTTATTATTGGATTTATAGTTACTTTACCTTTAGCATTTTTAACAGCATGGTTGTGGCCAATGTTACAAGGATATATGTTCCAGTTGCAAGATTTAATTGCAGGTAGTGGTACAGCAGGTGTAGGAGCTTTTGTTTTCTTAGAAAGAATTCTGATTCCAACTGGGCTTCATCATTTTATTGCTCAACCATTCAAATATGGGCCAGCCGTTGTTGATGGCGGATTAACAAACTTTTGGTTTGAAAACTTAGCTGATATTTCTGCTTACAATGGGACCTTAAGAGATCTTGTTCCACAAGCTGGCTTTGGTTTGAATAGTATGCCTAAGGTGTTTGCTCCAATTGGAATTGGTGCAGCTTTTATTGCAACAGCGAAGCCAGAGCAACGGAAAAAGACAATTGCTCTAGTTCTTCCGACAGCTGTAACAGCTGTTTTAACTGGAATTACGGAGCCATTTGAATTTACCTTCTTATTCTTGGCGCCACAGCTGTATGTTGTGTATTCATTACTTGCTGCAGCGATGGCCATGACGGTTTATGCTCTGGGTGTCTCGCTTGTATTAGGGGGAGGTTTGATTTCCTTTTTCCCAAGGTTTATTATACCATTATCAACGAACCATATGGATGCGATCATTATCTTCTTTATTGTGGGACTGGCATTCTCGGCGCTTTATTTCTTGATCTTCCGTTGGTCAATATTGAAATTTAATATTAAAACACCAGGTCGAGATGATACAGGAGAAGTTAAGTTACACACTAAAAAAGATTACAAGAGCAAAAAAGCCGGTGAAGCTGGTAATGATAATGGCGCAAGTACTAGCGGAACTTCACCTGTAAGACAAAGTACGAATCCTAATGCGCAAAAAGCGGGTCACTTTTTAGAAGGTCTGGGCGGCATAGAAAACGTAACAGATATTAATAATTGTGCAACACGACTTCGCGTAAAAGTTGCTGATGAAAGCAAAATTTTGGACGATGACTTTTTTAAAAGCGGTGGTGCGCATGGAATCGTTCGTAACGGAACTGCTATTCAAGTAATTGTAGGCTTAGATGTGCCAAAAGTAAGAGATTTCTTTGAAGAAATCGTTGAAGATGAAAGCAAATAAAATGATTAGGTTGTTAGAGGTGCAATATGAAAATACTTTTGATATCAGACATTCATAGCAATGCTGTGTCTTTACGTAAAATTTTAGAGAAAGAAAAAGATGTGGATAAAATTCTATGTGCAGGTGACCATGTAGATTATGGACTTTACCCTAAAGAAGTTCTGGAATTGGTTAAAGACTATAATATTACAAGTGTCAGAGGAAACCACGATGATCATATGATCAAAATTTGGGAACAAATAGAACAAGGTGTGGAGCAAGATGAATTTAAATGGATCCATCATAACGCAGATATTTTAGGTAAAGAGGATATCGATTATCTAAAAGCACTGCCTAAAACGATCTCATTTGACTTAGGTAATATTGGATATGTGCTTCAGCACCAGTGGAAAGAAAATTCATATGAAACCATTCAAAGCCAATATCACTTTGACCAGTTTTGGAAAGAACATTATACCGGAGAATTGCAAGGAGACTTTGAAAAAAGAATTATTTTTGGTCATACTCATAGACAAGGGATACATTACGTGACAAGTGACAAGCTTTGGTTGAATCCGGGAAGTGTTTCTTACAGAAGACCAGATGACCCTACGAAGGATGCTCATTATATGGTATTAGAAGACGAAAAGATTATATTTAAACAATTACCTTATGAAAAAGCTGAGTTAATGAACGAAGTAAATAAGTGGCAAGGAATCATTAAACAAAAAGATATGGACGTCGCTTTGTTCTTCTTTGGGGAAGATGAGAGTTAAGTTATTTTGTGAGGCTATAATTTAATATCTAGTAGAAGGTTTAATTAAAAGGGTTATGTTGCATTTTTAACGATGCGACATAACCTTTTTAATTGGTTTTTCGTTGTATTACAGCGTAAGTTTGGATATAATTAGAATAAAAAATGATGAAGTTATTTTTTTGTGTAAAATTTTAGGAGGAATTACATGCCAGAGAAAAAAGCTACAACGATTTATCAAGTATTATGGAATAGTGCCGATATTTTACGTTCGAAAATGGACGCTAGTGATTATAAAGATTATTTACTTGGATTAATCTTTTATAAGTATCTTTCCGACACAATGCTTTATCATGCTGCTGAACTATTAGAAGAAGAACCATCAGATTTGAAAGAAGCACAAAAGATATATACAGAAGCTTATAATGATTCAGATACTCACGATGACTTAATAGATGCGCTGATGTTTGATTTTTATTATACAGTTGAACCACAGCTAACATTTACAGCGTTAGTGGAAGCAGTACATAAAGGAGATTTTCAATTAGAAGATCTGGCGCAAGGTTTTCGTAATATTGAGCAAAGCAGCGAATTATATGAAAACCTATTTGAAGATGTTGATTTATATTCAAGAAAATTAGGCTCAACACCCCAAAAACAAAATCAAACGATCGGTGAAATAATGACAGAAATTGACACTTTAGATGTTGCTCATGAAGGTGATGCATTGGGTGATGCTTATGAGTATCTAATCGGTCAATTTGCTTCAGCTTCTGGTAAAAAAGCAGGGGAATTCTATACGCCGCAAGCAGTTTCTCGTTTAATGACCCAGATCGTATTGCAAGGAAAAGAGGACCAAAAAGGCTTTAGTGCTTATGACCCTACTATGGGATCTGGCTCGTTATTGCTTAACGTCAAAAAGTTTACAAAAGAACCAGGAACAGTGAATTTTTTTGGACAAGAGCTGAATACATCAACTTATAACTTAGCACGTATGAATATGATTCTGCATAATGTATCTGCTGCAAATCATCATTTACATAATGGCGATACATTGGATGCAGATTGGCCAACAGAAGAACCAACTAACTTTGATGCAGTCCTTATGAACCCACCTTATAGTGCAAAGTGGTCTGCAGACAAAGGATTTTTAGATGATCCACGATTTTCCATGTACGGTGTCTTAGCACCAAAATCTAAGGCAGATTTTGCCTTTCTTCTACATGGATATTATCACTTAAAGGACTCTGGAGTCATGGCAATTGTATTACCTCACGGTGTATTATTCCGAGGTGGAGCCGAAGGGAAAGTCCGTAAATCTTTAATTGAAAATGGCTCAATTGATACTGTTATTGGGTTGCCAGCAAATATCTTTTTTAATACGAGCATTCCAACGACGATTATTGTATTAAAAAAAGACCGTGATAATAAAGATGTGTTGTTTATCGACGCTTCCAACGAGTTTACCAAAGGAAAAAATCAAAACGTACTGGAAGATAAGCACAGTGACAAGATTCTTGAAACTTATAAGAAGCGCGAAGATATTGACAAATATGCCCACGTAGCCAATTATGATGAGATTGAAGAAAATGACTTTAATCTAAATATTCCAAGGTACGTGGATACGTTCGAAGAAGAAGAGCCAATAGATATGGTGGCTTTAAGTAAAGAAATTACTGACCTAGACAAAGAAATCGAAAAATCAGAAGCTAAGATTTCTTCTATGATTGAGGAGCTCGCTGTAACGGATGAATCAAAAGAATTTATTGAAGCAGCAAAGGCGGTGTTTAATCATGAGTAAGGAAGAAAGAAGAGTGCCAGAAGTACGTTTTGAAGGTTTTTATGACGATTGGAAACAGCGTAAGTTGAGGGAACTTACACAAAGGGTGACTCGCAGAAATAAAAACTTAGAATCAACTTTACCTTTAACAATCTCTGCACAAGATGGTTTAGTGGATCAAAATGTATATTTTAATAAGGTAGTTGCTAGTCGTGATGTCAGTAATTATTATCTAGTAAAATATGGTGATTTTGCATATAATAAGTCATATTCAAATGGGTACCCTTTAGGCGCTATAAAACGTCTGGAGAAGTATGAAAAAGGTGTGTTGTCAACACTTTACATTGTGTTTAAACCTATTGATGTTAATTCTGATTTCCTTGCAAAATATTATGACACAACTTATTGGTACCATGAGGTCTATAAAAATGCTGCAGAGGGAGTAAGAAACCACGGATTGTTAAATATTTCTCCTTCTGATTTTTTTGAGACTAAATTATCTATACCAAAAAATTGGGAAGAACAAGGTAAAATAGGTACTTTTATTCAGAAAATAGATAACACTATCGCTCTTCATCAGGAAAAGTTATCTAAACTACAAACATTAAAAAAAGTAGCGCTGCAAGCTTTATTCCCAAAAAAAGACGAGATTGTACCGAAAGTAAGATTTACTAATTTCAATGAGGCATGGAAACAGCGTAAGTTATCTAGTCTTGCTAATATTGTTGGTGGTGGGACACCAAACACCAAGGCGGAAGAATATTGGGATGGAGATATTGATTGGTACTCCCCTGTAGAAATTGGTAAAGATATTTATGTCTATGAAAGCCAAAGAAAGATAACAGAGCTTGGACTAAGAAAAAGTTCAGCAAAAATACTACCTTCTGATAGAACTATACTTTTTACCTCGCGTGCTGGAATTGGAGATATGGCTATTTTGAAGAATTCAGGCACTACGAACCAAGGCTTTCGATCTATGATTGTAAATGACGATACCGATACTTACTTTCTTTACTCGTATGGCAATAAAATAAAAAAATATGCGTTAAAACACGCTTCAGGTTCAACTTTTTTAGAAATATCTGGTAAAGAGTTAAGTAAGATAGAGTTAAAAGTACCATCTTTAACTGAACAACGAAAAATCGGATTCTTGTTCGAGCAAATAGATAACGTAATCACTCTTCATCAAATTAAAATAAAAAAATTACAAACTTTAAAAAAGGGTTTCCTACAAAAAATGTTCATATAAAAGTGAAGCTTCAATAGATTATCTCAATTCAAACCCATTGAAGCTTTTAATCTATACTAGCATAGCTAAATGACGCATAATTTTATCATTATCCTGATTTTCTAATTCCTGAATGATATGCAAATAAGTTTCCTGTGTAGTCGCCATACTAGAGTGACCTAATCTTTTTGCGACGCTGGCAACAGATACACCTGCGAAAAGTAATAATGATGCATGAGTATGACGTAAACCGTGTATAGTGATAGTTGGAATGTTGGCTTTATTACATAATGTTTTTAATCGATTATTGACTGTAGAATTAAATACTCTTTTTTTTGCAAAGATTGGGCTTTCTTCATCTAGCCCTTTCATCAATTGTAAAAATTGCATAGCAATTTGCCAGTCCAACTGTACTTTCCTATTTGATGATTCATTTTTAGTAGATTGAAATTCCCCTTTAGAAGTTTTATAGTTCCAAGTTTTGTTTACCAATACTTTTTGTGTGGAGAAATCAAAATCACTAGGCGTAAGAGCAAGTGCCTCTGAGAATCGTAATCCTGTTTTTGCTAATAACAAAATAAACCAATCCCAATTAATTTCTGTACCTAATTCTAGTCTTTTCAACAACAGTTGTAGTTCAAATTGATTTAGGAATTTAGTTTTTTTTTCGCTAGCTTCTTTTCCCTTGATAACAATTTTCCTAGTGGGGTTTTTATCTAATACACCTTCATCAACAGCATCTAAAATTGCGCCTTTAATTTGATGATGAAAATCCATTGTCGTCTGTTTTTCATGTGTTTTAGCGTATTCATTTAATAAAAGCTGATATTTTTGTCTGTTTAAGTGTTTCATTCTTAAATTTGGTGCTAATTCAATAATTCTTTGGTTTGTCATACGGTATTTTCTCAGAGTGACTGGTCTAACGGCTCCTACTTTATATAAATCAATCCATTCTTCAAAGTACCTATAGAATAATTGTTCCTTTTGTTTATTTCTGGACATAAAAAAACCCCCTAATAATATTTGATGATTATTCATCAATACTATTATTACGAGGTTTTGAAAATAATGAAAGAGCTTTTATATAAACATTTTTTGTAAAAAAGCTTTTTTTAAATTTTGCTGTTTTTCTAATTTTTGTTGATAAAGAGTGACAATATTATCTAATTTAGAAAAAAATTGGCCTATTTCTCTTTGTTCTTCAAAACCAGGTACCTTTATCTTCCATTTTTTTACTTCAGACATAGGAACTAAGTTTATCATTGCTGAACCAGGATTTGATCTGGTTAATTCTCTTTGCATATTATCTGAACGCATAAGTTGCAAAAAATATTCTGAATCTATTTTTTTAGCATTAACTTTGAACCGGATTAAAGCTTGATTAAATACCCCCTTTTTTATACCCTTAGGCACTCTAGAAATACGACCAATAGTGCCTGCGCCACTCATAATAAAATCTCCTGGAATTATTTCAAATTTAGATAGTTCTTTAAATTTTTTTTCAGTAATATTATATCTAGTATTATATCTGTCATAAATTGCATTTTGCTGTTCATAAACAACATAGTTACTTTCAGGTACAAATAAGTCTTTTTTTAGAGCACTACCGAATGGTCCTCGACGTATTCCTTTTTTTGGATCTAGTAAGTCTGAAAACTTACGCTGTTTCCATGGACTGCTAAAATTAGCGAATCTTACTTTGGGTTCTGTTTCCTCTTTTTGGGGAAACAAAGATTGTAAGGCTGCTTTTTTTAATTCTTGTAACTTATCTAATTTTCGTTGATGAAGAGCGATAGTATCATCAATTTTGTTGAGTAATGAACTTATTTTTGTTTGTTCTTCAATACATGGAAATAAGGTTTCAAACTTTAAAATATTATTCTTACTTATTCCAAATACTTTCATACCAGTACCAACTTTATATCCATATTTCCTAAACGTAGATGAATGGATTAAGTAGTACAAATAAAGTGGTTCAATTGTTTTTGGTCTGAGTGCTATTGTATGTAAACCGGCCACAATCCTAAATGGCGTTTTTTCAACAATAACAGAAGGCATTGCAATACCTTGATAGTCCTCTGACGCATCTGCAAGTGCAAGGTCGCCTTTTTCTAAGTATTTATAATCACCAACATTAATATTGGGTATATTAGACTTAGAAGTAATCTTATCAGCTCTTTTTGTATGAATATCACCATAATGAATATATCGTACACCAGTATTTTTCTCTGTTTCAACACTTCTTGAAAGAGGATAAGACTTAATTACACTTACTAAGTTGGTCAGCTTACGCTGTTTCCAATCGGTAAAAGTGTTTAATTATAATTTTGTGGTGATAAAAAATATATGATGTTCTGGGAATTTTAACCAATTTGACAATAGTAAGTGAAAACAATTCTTTACAGGAGTTTTTGCTTATTTTTGAAAAGCGACTATTGTTCTTAGCTTTTGCTGTGATAAACTAATAATTATAAAACAACATTAAAAATTTTTATATAAAATAGAAACAGGAAGTTAAAAGAATTAAATGAGGTGAGAGCGTTTGGCACAACATACAGCAGAACAAGAGCTAGAAAACAATTTAATCAAACAATTAATTAATGGCATTTCACAGTGGACATATCGAGATGATTTACATACTGAAGACGAACTTTGGGAAAACTTTCGCAAGAAATTGGAAGCGAATAATAAAGATGTTTTGAACGGCGTACCTTTGACAAAACAAGAATTCCGTCAGATACAGAATCAATTGCAATTTCCTAATTTTTATGAAGCTGCGCGTTGGTTGAGTGGAGAAAACGGAATTGCTAAGGTTCAGGTCCAAAGAGAGGATGCTACGTTAGGAACGATTCGATTGCGAGTCATCAACCGTCAAGACGTTGCGGGGGGTTCATCTTCTTATGAGGTGATTAATCAATTTGAATCGCCTAAACGTTCGTTAGAAGAGAATGATCGTCGATTTGATGTGACGCTTTTAATCAACGGGTTGCCTATGATTCATATCGAATTAAAAAATCGTGCTCATCCGTATATGGATGCTTTTCGTCAAATACGCAAATATTTAAAAGAAGGGAAATTCACTGGTATTTATTCCACTTTACAAATGTTTGTGGTAACGAACGGTACAGATACCCGTTACATTGCTTCAGCGATAGATACAAAGCTGAATGAACAGTTCCTGACCAAATGGGTCGATTACAAGAATCAACCGATTAATGGCTATTTGGAGTTTGCTCAAGAGGTTTTATCGATCCCCATGGCACATAAGATGGTCACTCAATATACAGTGATTGATAATAACCGGAAATCTTTAATTTTGCTACGTCCTTATCAAATTCACGCAATTGAGGCAGTAAAACAAGCGTCTGTACAATCAAAATCAGGCTATGTTTGGCATACAACTGGCTCTGGTAAAACATTAACTTCCTATAAAGTGGCAAAAAATCTTTTACAAATCCCTTCAATTCAAAAGACCATTTTTATCGTAGACCGTCGAGATTTAGACCAGCAAACAACAGCTTCTTTCTTATCTTATTCTGAAAATGATGTTGTTAATATTGATGAGACGGATAATGTAAGTGATTTGATCAAAAAATTACTTTCAGAAGATCGTACCGTTGTAGTTACAACAATACAAAAATTAAACTATGTTATGAAACGATTTGCTGATAAAGAAGGAACAAAACGTTATGAAAAAATGACACAGCTAAAACTAGCTTTTGTTGTCGATGAATGCCATCGTGCGGTTAGTCCACAAAAGAAACGTGAAATTGAAGCCTTCTTCCGTCAATCCTTATGGTACGGTTTTACTGGTACACCAATTTTTGTTGAAAATAAGAAAAGTGTCTTAGGAGATCTTCCGCAAACTACAAAACAGCAATATGGCGAATGTTTGCATCAATATACGGTAAAAGAAGCGATTCATGATCAGGCGGTTCTTGGATTTCAGGTGGAATATAAATCAACCTTTAATGAAAGTCAGTTAGACAAAATTGTGACAGACAGTAGCAATAGACAAAATGTTAATGTGGATGCAATGTTAACTGATGAAAAAGAGGTACTGATTCCTAATTCTGTTTATGATGAAAAGCAGCATATGTTAGAAGTTATTGATTCTATTATTAACAATTCTCAGTCAAAGCTAGGATTTGCTAAAGGAGTAGGTCAAACATTTGATGCTATTTTGACTACTAGCTCAATAAAAAAAGCTCTTGAGTATTATGACCTGTTTAAACAAGTAAAACTAGATGAAACGGATGTACGTGTTAAAGAAAAAACAAAGAGAATTTTACCTGACTTTCCCAAAGTTGCGATTACTTATTCAATTAGTGAAAATGAAGAGTCTTCCAGCAAAGAGCAAGAGAAAATGAAGGAGATTTTGCGAGATTACAATGAAGAATTTGGAACGAATTTTACTTTGGAAACAATGCGTGCTTATAATCGAAACATTAATGATCGACTTGCTCGTAAAAAAGAAAAATATTTAGCTCGTTCCGAACAACTAGATTTAGTAATTGTTGTAGACCGATTGTTAACTGGGTTTGACGCACCATGCTTATCGACCTTGTTTATTGATCGACAACCAATGCAACCACATGATTTGATTCAAGCTTTCTCAAGAACGAATCGATTGTTTGATAAAAGTAAAAAATATGGTCAAATTGTTACATTTCAAAAGCCAAAAATTTTTGAGCAAGAAGTAAAAGATGCGTTAGTTCTTTACTCTAATGGTGGCGAAAATGAAGTATTAGCACCAAGCTGGGAAGAGGCTCAAGAAGCATTTGTTACGGCTATCGAAGAAATGCATGAAATTGTTTCTTTACCAGAAGAAGTGGACAATTTGAACGAAGCAGAATTGAAAAAATTTATTAAGGCTTTTCAAAAATTGGATCGTACTTATTCCTCAGTTCAAGTATATACTGACTTTGATGACAAACAATTGGGAACAATATTTCCAATTAAAAATGAAGAGATAGAAGAACTTCATGGGAAGTATGTAAATGTCTTAGACTCTCTTAGACCACCTGAAGATGATGGAGAAGACCCAGAGATTGATATTTTTTATGAACTAGAATCAGTCAAAACAGAAGAAATAAATTATGAGTATATACTTAATCTAATCCAAGCGTTTGTTCCAAGCGGAGACGACGAATATGAACTGATTGCTAAAGAAGATCAAAAAGCTACAAGTGAAGTTAATAAATATATTGATGAATTGGCTAAGAGTAATGCACAATTAGCAAAACTAATGCGTCACTTATGGGACAATATTCTTCAAGAACCAGAAAATTATCGAGACCAAAATGTATCAAATTTATTAGAGGATATGGTTCAAGGCACGAGTTACGAGGTACAACAAGAATTTTCAAATAAATGGCAAGTAGATGAAGAAGAGTTAGCCTATGTCATGGAAAATTATAATCCAAAAAAAGAACATCAAAATGGAGAAAATGAGTTACAACGTACAGCTGATTATTCAACTTATAAAGAAAAAGCAGAAGAACCTGTGTCTAAATTGAAGTATGGAAAAACAATGCGTAAAGAGTTGGATAAGGTAATGAAAGAGGAGATATTGCCGCTAAGAAGACAGTAGTTTTTGATTTATTTAGATAAATGAGAAAGGAGGGATTTTTATAATGGATGATGGTATTTTGTTGAGTATTATATACGGAATATATCTTGAATCTTTTCCTCAGAAATGGTGCCAAAAGATGAAAAACAATAGGTTAAGAAAATTTATGCACCTACCTTTTTATTACCATGATTTAGAAAATCTTGAGATTTTTTGTGAAAAATTAACGAAACAAGGATTTAACTCAAAAGAGATAGAATCAGTAACTCAGAATTTAGAAGTCAAATTAAATCAAAAATGGGAAAAGACAAAGTTTTTTATTAATAATAGCTTAAGGATTATAATGTTCTGCATAACAGGTTTAGCAGTTGTTTTTGCATGGACTTTTTTATCTGATAATGTTCCGTATGGGCAAAGATATGAATATCTGAATATAGTAACCCTAATTATTAATGTCGGTGTACTATTTAGTTTATTAATTATGATTTATTTAGCTAATAAAAGGACGAAAGAAGAAAACCTACTATCTGTTTTAAAAGACGCACAGATAATAATGAAAAGAAGTAAGCCTTAGTGTTTATTAATATTTTGTTATGTAATAGGTATAAAAGAGTGTGTTAGAGGGTTTGTATCGGTGCTGTTTTTAGCCGGATGTAGTGCAAATGTATCAGAGGATGATTTAAAGGCCAATGATTGGACGATTGAACCTGACGAAGAAGATGTTCCCAACATGATTGCATCTTTTTCCGATCATGTAATGACGATAAATGTCGATGTAGACAGTATGGAATCAACTACTACAGATGAGTGGGGACAAATGGGCGAGGAGTTTGCTAAAGAGTTAGCCAGTGAAATGGATTTTAAATTAGAATACACATTAGATGGAGATCAGATTACTCTTCAAGATACAGATAATGAAGATGAAGAAAACACCTATGAGGTTTCTGAAGAAGATAATAACATCATTTTTACTCCTATTGATGATGAATCGGATGACGAAGCCGAAACGATAACGTTGCAACCCAATGAAAATGAAGAATAGGCGTAAATAAAGAAAATTTAATTGAGACATGAATTATGCAATTAGGTTATTTGTCATATATATACTAGTTATTTTTATAGAATTAAAAACAAAAGATCGCTGAAAGTCTGTATTACACAAACTTTCAGCGATTTTTTTCTCTCATTAAAATTTTTTTACTTTAATTTTTTCATTAACTGAGTGAATTTCATAATTTCGAGCTCTTGTGCCTCAAGGAATCTGACACACAAAAAAGGCAGTACCTCCCCAAATCCTGTATAATGGTAGTTGACAATAACAACCAAAAAAAGACTGGAGGCGTACTCCCTATGACCATTATACGACAACAAAGCTTATTTGGCATCCAAGAATTATACGAGATGGCACCTACCCAACGTTATGAATCGATTATTACAGCGATAGATTTGGATGCGATCTACCATGAAATAAACAAAAAGTCACGACTTGGTGCACCAGTAGATTTGAATTATTCAGCGATGATTATTTCTTTCTTCGTACGAATTGTTGAGCGTATCCCAACGATTAAAGACCTCGTTAAGCGCCTGAATGATGACTTTGTTTTTAAATTGAATTGTGGGTTTCTTGTGTCTGATAACACTCCGTCTGAAGCTGCCTATTCTCGACTCGTAACAAAACTGAGTGAATCTAACGTTTTAGAGAATGAGCGGGAAAAAGTAGTTCTTCAAGCGATTGCGGAAGGCTTTATCATGGATGATACCGCCGCAATTGACGCAACCCATTTTGAAGCACGTGATCAAGCCCCACCAAAAGAAGAAAAACCAAAAGCCGAGCCGAAAAAACGTGGGCGTAAACCTAAGGAAGAGCGTGAACAATGGCTTATCGAACAGGCAGAGAAAGAAGCGAACCTTCCAATTTTCGAAAAGAAAATAGAAGCACAGTTAGATATGCCTTTAAGTAAACTCCGGGCTGAAGTTCCTCAGGACCCAAAATGGGGTGTAAAAAAGAACAGTGAAGGCAAAAATGTCTATTGGTATGGCTACAAAGGACACCTAGCCGTTGGTACATCCAGCCAGTATATTTTACAGTCTCTTTTTTCATCTGGTAATCTGAATGACGGAAAAGCGGCAATCCCATTATTAAAAGGCATGGATGAACGCCTATTCTTACCTTCATTGAACTACCAAACAATGGACGCTGGTTATGACTATGACCCAATTTACGAACAAGTTCATCGAATAAGGAACCAATCTGTCATTGCTTACAATCAGAAAAATGAAGGGGAGCCTATTGGCTTCGATAAACACTTTGCCCCCACCTGTTTCAGGGAGCATTCTTATCGTTATGATAGTTTCGATGCCAAATACGAAACGTTGAAATACACCCGTCCAAAAGAATGTAATGATTGTCCTTTAGCTAACGAAGGGATCTGCCAAAAGGTTTATAAAGTAAAAATTACTACAGACCTCAGGAGATATACAGCACCCGCTCGTGGATCAAAGGCATGGAAAAACATATCCAAACGTCGCTCAGCAGTAGAACGCGTTAATGCTTATTTAAAAGAATATTTTCAGCTCAACAATGTACGTTATCGAACGGGAAAACGCGCAAAAGTTCACTTTGACATCGTAACCCTTATTTATAATGCATCAAAATTAGCAAGTGATCGTATTCGTTTACTGTTAAGCCAGCAACAAGCTGCTTAGGAAACTGGATCTGATCGTATTGAAGAACCATCTATTGGTCGTATTTAATCAACATTACCTTGAAGCCCTTTTAAAAAAACGAAAATAAAGGGTCTAGTTTGGTGTTGCTTTTACAAGTTGTTTTTCACATGAATTTTCAGAAAATAGGGTTTTAAGAATTTTGCAGATCTGTGTATTTTTAAAAAGAGCAATTATGAAATTGATTCAACTAAACAATAAATTGCAACAAGTAAACAATTAACTCTTAAAACTTGTTGCAAAGAAATGTAATATTCAAGAATAAGTTATCTGTCTATAATGAAAATGTATTCATGATAACGCTAACAGAATTGAAGATTTTTAAGATAGGATGTGCGTATCATATGTTAACAAAACGACAAAAAAATTTACTTGAACTTTTAGAATCACAAGATGACTTTCTAACAGTGGAATTTATAGCTAACAAGCTAGGTGTGTCAAAAAGAACTATTCATTCAGAATTAAAATTGTTGGAAGATTACATCCAAAGTTTAGGTAAATTTTTGGAGAAGAAGAGAGGAGTTGGAGTTGCACTTAGAGAACTAAAAGAAAATACTTTGCCAAAAGAAAGCGATGAAATATCGGATATCTATAATACTGTCACTCGAAGAACTGAAATAATGAGAACGCTATTATTTGAAGAAACATCGGTAAGTTTTAATTATTTATCCGAAATTTATATGGTAAGTAAGACCTCTATTATAAAGGACTTTGAATTTATTATGAGGATTCTTAAAGCAGGTTCTAATATCAAGCTTAAAAGTGACAGATATGGAACAAGGATATCTGGAAATGAAATTGATATTCAGAAAGCTTATTTACAATTTAATCGTTATATAATAAGTAATTCAGCATTTTACTACGAAAACACGGTATCAAAAAAGTTGAATTTATTGGCACCTTATTATGGTGAAAAACTTATTGGTGTATGTACGAATCTTTTATACAACTATGTGCGGGATAATAGCAACGCGATTTCAGATTACTATGTGCAGAACGTGTTAAATATTTTTACTATTTTGGTCTACCGAAATATGAATGGATATCATATTCAAGAAAACCAAGAGACAGAAGATTATGATTATACTTTGTTTTTTGAAGAGAGTGCTGTCAAACTTTTGCATAAAGCTTCGTTAAGGCTAGATTTTTCATATACCAACGAAGATATAAAATTTTTTTCACAGCATTTAATATCTAACAGGTTTGAACCTTTACCGGAAGAAAACATTGATGATGTGCTTGTTAATAAACTATTGGCACAGGTTTCGAAAGCATTGAATATTGATTTTTCCAATGATAAGAAACTAGAAGAACAATTAATCAATCATATACCGCCTATGATTTATCGTTTACGGTCCAATAATAAAACAGAAAACCCTTTTACTGAACAAATAAAAACAGAATTTCCATTAACCTTTAATGTGATTTGGGTCGTACTCGGAGAATATGAAAAACGATTAGAAATTGCCTTTAATGAAGATGAAATTGCTTTTCTTACAATCTACTTCCAGTCAGCAATTGAACGCGCAAAAATAAATAGAAAAATATTGATAATTTGTCAGATGGGGATTGCAACATCAGAGCTTCTAATGAATCGAATAAAAAACATTGTCCCTTCTTTAGATACGATCGAAGTCGCTTCAGTGGCAGAACTGGAGCACATTGATATGGAACAATTTGACGTAATTATTTCAACAATCAAGGTGGATGTTCCTGGTAAAGATGTCATACTTGTTTCGCCATTTTTAACGGATACAGACATAGAGAAAATAAAAAGTTCAGGATACCAGCCAAGTAATATTAGTAAAATAAATCCATTATTAGAGCAACATCATTTAAAGAAGTTTATTAGCTCAGAATTTATTTTTGTTAATACAGACTTTTCTTCTAAAGAAGAATTATTTGAAGTTATAGGTAAGGACTTAATTGAGAAAGGATTGGTAGAGCAAGAGTTTATTTCAGGACTTCTTCATAGGGAAAAATTAGGGGGAACAGATTTACCTTCTGGCGCGGCTGTGCCACATGGAAACCCTATACATGTTAACCAAACGATTGTGGTGGTGGTGAAAAATAAGCAAAAGTTTAAATGGGATAAGTATTACGTAGATATCGTGTTTTTGATTTGTATTTCTACACAAGATACCCTACAAACTCGCAGGATCTTGTCAGATATTTATAACATAGTAGATAATTCTAAAATATTAAAACAAATTAGAAAAAAATCTTCGAAAACAGCTTTATTGAAAAACTTAGGGAGTGAACAAGATGGGAAAAATTCAAGAAAATGACAAAGGCGTAATTTCGGAGGAGTTGATATTTCTAGATAAAGAATTCGAAAATCAAGAAGAAGTCCTTCAATTTATCGTAAATAATGCTGAATCTAATGGTTATGTAACGGATAAAGATAAGCTCTATGAAGCAGTAAAAAAACGTGAACAGGAAGTGCCTACAGCTATTGGTTACTCTATTGCGATCCCGCATGGAAAGACCGATGCAGTTGCGCATCCATTCATCGCCTTCTTACGAACAGCCAAAGATATAAAATGGACAAACCAAAAGGAAGGGATGATACGCTTAGTATTTCTTATCGGGGTTCCAGAAAAAAGTGAGAATAATTTACATCTAAAGTTTATCTCTCAACTGAGTAAAAAGTTATTAGATGAAGACTTCAGGGAAAAATTATTAAGACAAACTGATAAAAAAAGAGCTTTTCAACAACTAAATGCAATTGAAATTTAAGGAGGAAAACGAAATGAAAATAGTAGCAGTAACAGCATGTCCAACTGGGATAGCACATACTTATATGGCACAAGAAGCTATCGAAAAAGAGTGTCAAAAAAGAGGATACGAAGTGAAAGTAGAAACGCAAGGAAGTATGGGAATTGAAAATGAATTAGAACAAGAAGAAGTTGATGCGGCAGATATTGTTATTTTGGCTATAGGAATTGGGATTGATGGTGAAGAACGTTTTGAAGAAAAAGAAAATGAAGGCAAAGTTATAAATGCTGACCCAGGAGAAGTGATTAAACATCCTGTTGAGACTATTGATCAAGCAGAAAAAATCTAGTTTTATTTAAAGGAGAAAGAGCAAAATGAAAAAAAGTAATAAATTTTTTAAGGACCTACAAAAAGCTTTTAATACGGGTGTCTCTTTCATGTTGCCTGCAGTAGTTGTAGGAGGGATCTTTTTAGCTATTTCTTTAGCAACTGGGGAAGCCACTGAGTCAGGACTGGAAGTTACCAATCCTTTTATGAAAAATTTGAATGACTTGGGCGATGCTGGTTTTGCTATGATGATTCCATTACTTTCTGGCTACATTGCTAATACATTAGCAGGAAAGCCAGCACTAGCTCCAGCTATGATTTTAGGTTACATCGCCAATAATCCGATTGGGGAAGGAGAAGTCCAAACTGGATTTCTGGGAGCCATGATTATGGGGGTTGCAGTTGGATATTTTGTTCGCTGGTGTAAGACCTGGAAAGTGCCCTCTACCATTCGAACGATTATGCCTATTTTGATTGTACCTGTGATTACAACGTTTGTTTTAGGGATGATTTACATTTATGTTATTGCTGTACCGATTGGTGCTGCGATGGATTGGCTTGTAAGAGCATTAGGACAAATGCAAGGAGGCAGCGCCATTATATTTGGCTTAATCATTGGCGCAATGACCGCTGTGGATATGGGCGGTCCCGTCAACAAAACGGTTACAGCTTTTACTTTAGCGTTGATGGCTGAGGGCGTCTATGCACCAAATGGAGCGCATCGTATCGCAGTGGCTATCCCGCCGCTAGCTCTGGCGATTTCAACCTTTATCGATCGTAAAAAATATACTTCTGAGGATAAAGATTTAGGTATATCAGCCTTTTTTATGGGATTAATTGGTATTACAGAAGGAGCTATCCCCTTTGCTGTTAAAGATATTAAACGCGTGTTACCTGCGATTATTATCGGTAGTGCAGTAGGTGGGGCCATCGGAATGGCTAATGGCGTAGAAGCTCTGGTTCCACATGGAGGCTTAATTATTTTGCCAGTAGTAAATGGGAAATTATGGTATTTCTTATCTATGCTTATCGGAACACTGGTATCAGTTGCTATTTTGCATTTTACCAAACCAAACTTAGAGAATATAGAAAAATAAATAATATAAATTTAGCTGTAACATGATTTATATAAATAAAAAATTGGAGATGAAATGAATGGAAAAATTACCAATCAAAACAGTTGTTGAAGGCCTTCTTAAGTTACAAAAAACAGGGGAAAGTGCTACTATATTAGGCGTTGGCCCAATGTCTAGAAACTGCGTTCAAGCAACTTTAGAATTATCTCAAGAAGATGACTTTCCAGTGATGTTTATTGCTAGTCGAAACCAAGTTGACGCAGATGAATTGGGTGGCGGATACGTTAACGGATGGAACCAGTTTACTTTCGCAAAAGCAGTAGAAGAAGTAGCAGAAAAAATTAATTATGATAATTTATATTATCTTTGTCGTGACCATGGAGGACCTTGGCAACGTGATAAAGAAAGAGATGATCATTTACCAACGGACGAAGCAATGGCACTTGGACAAAAATCGTATGTTGCTGATATTGAAGCAGGTTTTGACTTATTAATGATCGATCCTACAAAAGATCCATTTGAAGTTGGAAAAGTTATCCCATTAGATACTGTTTTAGAAAGAACAGTTGACCTAATTGAGTTTTGTGAAAAAGAACGTAAGTCTCGTAATTTACCAGAAATTGGTTACGAAGTAGGTACAGAAGAAACAAATGGCGGCTTGACTTCAACAGAAACCTACGAAAAATTTATCTTAAGACTAAAAGATGAATTAGAAAAACGAGGTTTACCAATGCCAACGTTTATCGTAGGACAAACAGGAACATTAACTCGTAAAACGGAACAAGTAGGTACTTTTGATTTTAATAATGCTTATGATCTGGCACAAATGGCAAAAAAATATGGCGTTGGTTTAAAAGAACATAATGGGGATTATCTAGATGACGTTACTTTATTAGAACACGTACCTTCTGAAATCACTGCAACTAATGTAGCACCTCAATACGGGACAGAAGAAACTCGTGCTTACTTGAATCTTGCAGCAGTTGAAGCAAGGTTAGTTGATAATGGACTAGTTAAAGAAGCATCGAAAACTCGTGAAACGTTATTAATCCATGCAATCAATAGTGAACGTTGGAGAAAATGGATGGTTGGTGAACAAAAAGATTTAACAGTTGACCAAATTTTAGATTCAAATGACAACCAATTACAAGCAGAAATCCTAGATATTGCTGGACACTATACGTTCAATGATGACGAAGTTAAAGCTGAAATTGAAAAGATGTATCAAAATCTTAAAGGTCAAAATATTGATGGGCAACGCTATGTTGTGGATCATATCAAACGTCCAATTCGTGACTATGCAGAATGCTACAAATTAAATGGTGCAACTACTCGTATTAAAAATCTTTCGAAATAAAAAGATTAGATTGTATGTAACGATTTCCTAAAAGTTAGCTTTTTCTAACTTTTAGAAATCGTTATAAAAATTATTATTATTCACTGCATTCATTGTTAAATTTAAGAAATAATATGGAGGATTTGCAATAAGTATAAAATAGGTTTTATTTGAGTATGGCCCTATTTTGATCATAAAGAAGGGTGGATCCCCAAATTTATGCAAGCAATTTTTTTTGATGTGGATGATACGCTATATGATCAATTACGTCCATTTGCGAGAGCTTTTGAGAAACATTTTAACTTTAGTAATATTCCATTGGAAACGTTGTATACGACTAGTCGAAAGTTGAGCGATGAAGTTTTTCAATTAGTAGAAAATGGACAGATGGATATGCAAGAGATGCATGTATATAGAATTAAACATGCACTAGCGTATTTTGGCAAAAAGATTTCTAATAAAGAAGCTGTTAAGTTTCAAAGGGATTATCAGTTTTTCCAAGAAGAAATCACATTATTACCTGATGTGATAGATGCTTTAAATTTTTGTTCTCAAAATGAAGTCACCATGGGGATTATAACCAATGGACCATTAGCTCACCAAAAAAGAAAAATTAAACAGCTGGGTGTTAGAAATTGGATTCCGAAAGAAAATATAATTATCTCTTCTGAGGTAGGCTTAGCAAAGCCTGATGTTCGAATTTTTCATTTAGCAGAATCGAAAATACAGTCAGCTAACGATCAAGTTTATTACGTAGGAGACTCATTTCAAAATGATATTATTGGAGCTAAAAATGCAGGTTGGAAAGCTATATGGTGCAATCGTAGATGCCATAAAAAGCCTCTTGAAACTGTGGAACCTGATTATGTTATTACTGGGAAAACTAAATTATTCGAAACTGTTCGTGAAATCGTGTGGGGAATTTAGAGAGTATATTTTTTAATAGTACAAGGGAGCTTAACCATGAAAAACGTATTTGTTTTTGATATTGATGATACTTTATACGATCAATTACATGCTTTTAAACGAGCAATTAAAAACTTACAGATAAGTAGTCAAAATGATCTAGATATATCTTCACTCTATCAATTGATGAAAAAATATGGAGATGAAACTTTTTCTTCAACAGGTTTTGATCAAGCAAAGTTAAGATCAATGCAAATATTTCGTATTAAACGGGCACTTCAAGATTATGGAGTTAAAATTACTAATGAGCAGGCCCTGAATTTCCAATTAGATTTTGAAAAGTATCAAAATGACATTGAACTATTTCCAAAAATGGAAGAACTGTTAAACCTACTTGTTGCAAAAGAACAAGTTCTAGGAATTATTACCAACGGGACCGTAGACAAGCAACTAAAAAAAGTTAAAGCATTGAAGCTTGGTAAATGGGTTCCGAAAAACAATATTTTAATATCTGAAGCAGCTGGTGTCTCAAAACCTGAAAAAGCTATTTTTAAATGTTTTGAGAATAAACTATTCTTGCCTTTAGAAAAGCAAAACGTATTTTATGTTGGAGATAATTATTTAAATGACATCATAGGACCGAAATCTGTCGGGTGGAATACAATTTGGGCTAATTACCGCGAGTATAACAAACCTATTGAATGTGTAGCAGATTATATCGTACAAGAACCAAAAAGTTTATACACTACTATTACAAAGCTTATTGATAAATAATCTTAAGTACATAAGAAGTTGTATGTAAGTTAGAGACAAACAATAGTTAGCAAAAGAACACGACCGCCAAATAATTGAAGAAATCGTCGCAGATTTTGAAATGAATTGTATTGCTTCTGAAGAAGAGATGAAGCAAAAATTTGGAAAATATGGTTGGGGAAAATAAAGAATTAACTTAGTCAAAAACAATGAGAGTACTCTTTTAAAGAAAGTCAGAAAAAGCCCTAGAGTGAGGGCTTTTTAGATCTTGCTTATTTTTTGTGTCAAAAATTTTAGAGTGAAAATTATTATAGCAAATTGCTAAGGTTTTGCTAGCGAATAGATGATAATCGTTTTACCAACAACCGACCTACAAGCGAAACGAAGATAACCGTTAGTAATTTATCTAAGTAATCCGTTGCAATTTGAACTAAAAAGACTGAAAGTGCTTGGTTCATTCCGGCGCCATATAATAGTTGAACAATGATGCTTGATCCGGCAGAAGTAATGCCGTTAAATAAAATGACGGTGATAATCGTTGAAAGAATCGTACCAGGTAAAGAAATTGCCAAGGCAAGCCACCAACTGTTTTTTAGCTGAGTAGCTTGCTTACGTTTATATAACATACCAGCGACCGCGCCGATAACTAATTGAACTGGCATAAAAAATAAGGAGAAGATATCAGAGGTTACTCCAACCAGAACGCCTGTGGCACCACCAACTGCCATTCCGCCAAAGGGCCCTAAAAGGCTGGCTGCAAAAATGGTCCCGACGGCATCTAAATAAATAGGTAACCTTAGCATTAAAATAAGATTACTACAAACGATATTTAAAACCAGACACAATGCCATGATTACAATAGAGCGAGTTGTATTTTTTCTCATAATTCTACCTCCAATAACTGAGGCAGAATTTGTGAAAGTTCAGACTCTTCAGCTTTGAGCACGCGTGTTAGAAATAAGCACCAAAAAGCTGTTTGGTCCACACTTGTTAAAATGTGACAATTATTCGATAGCTGCCAAAAATTGTGATCGTCTACAATAGATTGACCGCGGCTGATGCCAGTGGTGGCAATTTCTACATGACTGTCAAAACCTTGAGCAAGTGTAGGGTCAAGTAAATAGGCGATGGTTAAAGGATCATTAACTACACAGCCGAGGACTTTTTCATGTTCCCAGTGAAAATCAAAATAAAATTGGGTGATTTGTTGAATAAATTGATAAATTCGTTGGTCTGTATGTTTCATATATTCGAGAATTGTCGGGGTTAGCACGATTTTACGTGTTACATCAAGACCCATCATCTCGATTGGAATGGGTAGTTTTTGCTCAAAAACAAATTTTGCTGCATCTGGATCACACCAAAAATTGTATTCAGCGACCGGTGAGCAATTGCCATGGGAACGGTAATTGCCTCCCATTACGAGAAAACGCGACGCTTGGGCAAAGCAATTCGGATCTTCCTGTAAAACCAAAGCGATGTTGGTGAGCGGTCCTAAAGCTAAGACGGTGGTATCGGGATTTTGTTGCAATGTTTCTCGAATAAACGACACAGCATTTGCTTTGGGTTGAACAGAAGTGACGGGAGAAATTTGGCTATCACCCAAGCCATCTTCGCCGTGGGTGTCCTGAGCGCTAGTAAAAGGAACCGCCAGTGGTTTTTCAGCTCCAATGTATACTGGTATGTCTAACCGATCGACTAGCCGCAAAACTTTTAACGCATTTTGTGCTCCGACGCTTGCTGGTACATTACCGCTGACGATGGTGATGCCGATGATATTGAGTTCTTTTGATTGTAAAGCTAGGAGTAGCGCTAAACTATCGTCTATTCCTGGATCACAATCAATGATGATATTCTTCTTTGTATTCAATTTCCTACCTCCTTGTGAAGTTCTTGGTTTTTTATTCTGGGAAGTTTACGAACCAGTCCAGGCAATTTTGCCTGATTTTATGAATACTTGTTTAGTATACAACATAGAAGGAGTAGTGCAAGTAGTTGTTAACCGTTTTATGTTGTAGATGTTTCTCGTAATTTTTATCACAAGCGATTTTTTGTTTGTTGTCGATAAAGCAAACATTTTTTCTGAATTACTCGTTTTATCTTGAAAATTGTAACCGTTTCGTTTACACTAATCTTGTAGTAATAAATCCGAATAAAAAAAGGCACTCCCTGTATCAGTTGGCGCTGACACAAGGAGCCTTGACAAGTCATCGAGACTGACTGATCAAGTTGCCATAGTCAATGCAACGCATCGACTTTCTTTATTATAGCCAACATGAAAGCATTTTTCTAGTGTTTTCTGTTAATTTTTCGGCTTTTGAAAGTGATTGAAGTATGCTTATTTAACTATGTCAGAGGTATTGGACAGTTTTGTCTAGTACCTCTTTTTTTATTGTTTTTCAATAAAGCAAGCCTGTGTTCGGATTTATTGCTGCTGTTTTAAAAACTGTGTTTAGCTAGCATGGTTTTAAAAATAGTAAATGGACATGTCAAACTATTTTTGAAAACGCTTAAAGTAATATAAAGGGGGCAACGTGAGGCTTAACCTGGATTTGGTTCGTATGAATATATGGATCGGATTCAGGATGTTTTTATATAGGAGAAAGGAGTTTTAAAATGTCAGAACATTATTCGCAATTACAGATTGAAAATGCCGCAAAAAATATTCGTAAACGTGTTTTAAAAATTACCCTTGAAAGAAATGGTTGTTATTTAGCTCAGGCTTGTTCTTCGTCAGAAATTTTAGCTTCTCTTTATATGAGTATTCTAAATCTTTCCGAAAGTAAGGGACCGCAAATACCTGGAAAATTCCCTGGAACACCTTCAAAAGACAACATGGATTACCTTCCAGGTTCTGCATATAACGGCAGTACAGATGCACCTTATGATAGGTTATTTATTTCACCAGCTCATTACGCAGCACCGGTTTATTCAACTCTTGTTGAAGTTGGTAGATTATCTGAAGAAGCTTTAGAATTTTTCAATAAAGATGGATATAGTATGGAAATGATTGGTGCAAATCATACTCCCGGTTTTGAAAATGCTGCAGGGACACTAAGTCAAGCAATAAGTATTGCAAGTGGAACTGCTTATGCAAGAAAAATAAAAAAACAAAGTGGTAGGATATTTGTCTTTATGTCTGATGGTGAAATACAAGAAGGACAGCTATGGGAGGCTGTTCAAGTAGCAGCCTTTTATAAATTAGATAATTTAGTTTTACTAGTTGATGTTAATAGGCAACAAGTTGAAGGATTTACCCAAGATATTATGAATATTGAACCACTTGAAGAAAAATTTAAAGCATTTGGTGCAAAAACGGCAAAAATTGATGGTCATAGTGTTGAAGAATTACAAAAAGCTTGCCAAATGACAGAAAAAGGAAAACCGTTAGTTGTATTATGCTATACCAATCCGACACAAGGGATTCCTTTGTTAAAGCATCGTCGAGGACAAATGCATTTTATTCGTTTTAAAGAAGATGAATACAATGAGTATCTTAAGTTTTATCAAAATATGTGAGGAGGAAAATAGTGTGCAAATAGAAAAAGACGTGCATTCTAATAACATCATTCAATTCGCTGGAAATCATAAAGAAGTATTGGTAATGTCTGCTGATCTAGGAACTTCGTGTGAAGTTGGGGAATTTGCTAAGAAACTACCCGAAAGGTATTTATCAATGGGCATTGCTGAACAAAATATGATGGGATGGGCTGCTGGTTTAGCCAAAGAAGGTTTTCGTCCGTTTCTTCATACATTTGCTGTTTTTTTGTATAGGAGAACACTTGATCAATTAGAAATGTCGATTGCGTATCCTAATTTACCAGTAGCATTATTAGGTTTCGTGCCGGGGATTACTACGCCTGGAGGGATTACTCACCAGTCAATTGAAGATGTAGGAATTATGAGGACAATTCCTAATATGAATATTTTTGACTGTGGCGATACTACTGATGTTGAGTCTGCTTTAGAAATTTGTAGGGAAATAAATGCTCCTATTTATGTGCGTATGTTAAGAGGAGCTGTTCCGCGTTTATTTGATCCGAATGTACCAACAAAATTTAATAAAGGTAGACTTCTTAGTGAAGGAACAGACATTGCTTTGTTTTCTAGTAGTATTTGTACTGAAGAAGCGATGCGAGCTACAAATTATCTTGAAAAACAAGGGCTATCGGTGCAGCACGTCCATATTACTACATTAAAACCATTCACTGATCCATTAGTGCTTGAGACGCTTGAAAAGGTTAGTTATGGAGTAATAACTATGGAAAATCATAGTGTGATTGGTGGATTAGGTACTTTGGTTGGCGAGGTAATGCTAGAAAATATGATTAATAAAGAACTGATAAAAATAGGTATTAATGATGAGTGGACTCATGGAGCTGCAAAACCTTATTTGATGAAGAAGTATGGGATAGATGCGTTGTCTTTAATTAAAGCGGTGGAAAAATTAATAGATGATAAGTTCGATGCGACTGAAAATGAGCTGGAAGCCATCCGCTTAGAAGATTACGATAGAGTTTAATGTAAGATAATTATCTTATATCTTTATATATTGATGAGGTGAAGTATGAAAAATTTATTTAATAAAGAACTTGTATTTTTAGATATTGAATCACCTAACGCCAATGAACTATTTAAGATAATAGCAGACGAACTTCAAAACAAAGGGTTTGTAAATGAGAAATATCATGACGGCCTAATAAATCGTGAAAAAGATTTTCCTACTGGATTACAACTAGAAGATTACAGCGTTAGTATACCGCATACAGACCCGGAAACAGTAAAAAAAGACTTTATTGCTATAGTAAGGCCTAGATCCCCTATAATGTTTTCCTTAATGGAAGATAATGATAAGAAAACACCCGTGGATTTATGCTTTTTTATTGGATTAAGAGATGGAAAGAAGAGTCCATTAGCTTTAATGGAATTAATTTCGTTAATACAAAATCATAAACTGATATTGTCTGTATTAAATGAAAAAAACAGAAAAAAAATAATAGAAGAAATTCAAGAGGTGAGGTTTACGTGAAGAAAACAATCGTTATAGCTTGTGCAACAGGTGTTGCAACTTCAACAGTCATTGCTAATAGAGTGGAAGATTTATGTACGAAAAATGATATAGAATATCAGCTAATTCAATGTAAAGTACCTGAAGTAGGAAGTTACGAAGACCAGGCAGATTTAATCATTACTTCTGGAAAGAGCCCTAGAAAATTTAAAGCGATTACAATAAAAGCTACTTCATATATCACTGGTATTAATGATGAACAAACAGATAAAGATATTATTAATGCTTTACAAGATAGTTAAATAAAATATATGAAGGAGAATAAAAATGAAGATTATCACCGATGTAGTTAATTACATTATTGGATTGGGCGCTAGTGCAATCCTTCCTATAACACTTTTAATTTTAGGATTAATTTTTGGACTAGGTTTGGGAAAATCTATTAAAGCAGGAATTACTGTTGGGATTGGTTTTGTTGGAATTAACTTGGTTATCGAACTATTAACGAGCGAAGTTGGCGAGGCAGCTCAATTGATGGTTCAACGTATAGGTCTGAATTTAACTGTCATTGATGGAGGATGGCCATCCGCCTCGGCAGCTGCTTGGGGCTCTCCTATATCAGCACTATTAATAGCAGTTTGCTTATTAGTAAACGTTATTTTAATTATATTTAAAGTGACAAAAACAATGTATGTTGATATTTGGAACTATTGGTATTTTTTGTTTGCCGGATCTGTTGTTTATACGATTACAAACAATTTAGTTGCAGCTTCTATAGCGGCTATTCTATTAATGGTAGTTCATTTAGTTATGGGCGATAAGTTGCAACCTTATGTTGAAGATTATTTTGAAATTGATAATGTTACTTTACCGACCGGTTCTTCATTAATGTGGGTACCGCTAGGTTTTGCTGTTGATTGGATATTAGATAGAATTCCAGGCATAAATAAAATTAATGTTAATTATGAAACCATTCAAAAAAAGTTTGGAGTTTTTGGTGAACCTATGGTAATAGGTGTTGCTATTGGTATAATACTTGGTTTTCTAGCTGGATATGATGTGGGCCAAGCATGGCTATTAGGGATAAATATGGGCGCTGTTATGATGATTTTGCCAAGAATGATAAAAATCCTACTGGAAGGATTGCTTCCTATTTCTAATGCTGCCCAAGTATTTTTACGTGATAAATTTAAAAACAGAGAACTATTTATTGGATTAGATTCTGCCATTTCTTTAGGTGATTCTGCTGTAATATCTTCTGCTTTAATTTTAGTTCCAATAATGATAATTCTTGCATCTATTTTGCCAGGGAACAGAGTGTTACCTTTTGGAGATCTTGCTTCAATTCCTTTTTATGTTGCTTTTATAACCGCTCATAATAAAGGTAATATTTTTAAGACCGTGCTTACAGGTACTATAATGATGATTTTAACTTTATATATGGCTACTAATTTTGCTTCTGTATATACAGAAATGATGAACGCGGCTAATTTTACTATTCCACAAGGAGTTAGTCAGATGTCAAGCATTACTTCCGGCGGTAGTCTTTTAAATTGGATAATACTTCAGATAACGCAACTATTAAATTCAATTTTTTAATTATTGAAAGGATGAGATAATTGAAAGCTTTAATGAAATTGGAAAAAGGTTTTAACAATATGAAAGTTGTAGACATTGATGAACCAGAAGTGAAAGAAGATCTAGTTAAAATTAAAGTTAAATACTGCGGGATTTGTGGAAGTGATTTACATGCTTATCAAGGAATATACCCAAGTACAATTCCGCCTGTAGTATTAGGGCATGAATTTGCCGGAGAAGTTATAGACATTGGACCAAAAGTTCAAAATATAAACATTGGGGATCGTGTAACTAGTGAAACGACCTTTGCAACATGCAATAATTGTGAACAATGTAAAACTAAAAACTATAACCTGTGTTCTAAACGAAAAGGATTAGGAACACAAGTTAATGGAGCTATGTCAGCTTATGTTTTAAGTAGAGAAGAAAGTGTTCATGTTTTAGATGAAAATGTTTCTTACTTATCAGCAGCTTTATCAGAACCCTTATCATGTGGGGTACATGCTTCGTTAGAAAAAGTGGAAGTCCAAAAAGAAGATACTGTTTGTGTTTTTGGACCTGGGACAATAGGAATATTACTAGCTATGGTGGCTAAATCAAAAGGTGCTAGAGTGATAGTGGCAGGTGTTACGAAAGATGAAAAAAGATTAGAATTAGTAAAAAAATTAGGTTTTATATCCGTTGATCAGCAAAAGGAAGATTTAAAAGCGATTATTGATGAACATACTCAAGGAAATGGTGTTGATTTTTCCTTTGAATGTTCAGGGGTGGTTAAAGCATTAAATACAGCATTAGCCATAACTAAAAAAAGAGGAACAATCGTTCAAATGGGAGTTTTTGCTAAAGATTTTAATGAAATAGATACACAGTCTATATTACAAAAAGAAATAAACTACATTGGGTCAAGGTCACAAAAACCTTCTTCATGGCAAAAAACAATGAAAATCCTAAGTGATCAAGTAATTTCCCCAGAGCAAATTGTTACTTCAATTATTTCATTGGAAAATTGGAAAGATGGTTTTGAAAATTCAATAGCTGCTAAGGATATTAAAGTAGTGATTGATCTAGAAAAAGATGGGCCCTGCTAATTCAACGATGTCATTCTGGATAGCTGATTCGTTTCAAATACTTTACTATAAAAAGAACAATATTAATAATATTCTAATTTAAAAACATAAATTATTCGAGAATAGTTTACTTTTTTAGCTTTATAAAATGTAATTAAAGTGCTAAAATTTAATACCAATATATAGTAAGGTTAAGAGTTAGTATAAAGAGGTTAACATGACAAATACTGAAAAAATTTACGACAAAATAAGAAATTTATATGAAGATGGAAGAGAATTTACAGCTTCTGAATTATCAAAACAGATTGGTTTATCTAGAAGTATGACATCAAATTACTTGAATTCACTTGTTAAAACAAAAAGTTTAAATAAAAAGAATACTCGACCTGTTAAATTTTTGTTGGCACATAAAAAAAGCGCCTTCGATGTAGTTGTTGGAGCACAAGGGAGCATGGCTACGTTGGTTGAACAGTGTCAAGCTTCTGTAAACTATCCACCAAATGGATTGCCAATTATTTTGCGAGGTAATAGTGGCGTGGGTAAGAGTATGTTGGCAAAGCAAACTTATCAATATGCTAAAGAACGTAACGTGTTAAGTCCTGACGCGCCACTTGTTACACTAAACTGTGCAGATTATGCGAATAATCCAGAGCTGCTTTCTTCCGCGCTTTTTGGTTATGTAAAAGGAGCTTTTACAGGAGCTGATAGAGAGAAAAAAGGGCTACTTGATAGTGCAAATGGTGGGTATTTATTTTTAGATGAAGTGCATAATTTGACGCAGGAAAATCAAGAAAAGTTATTTATTTTAATTGATCAGAAGAGATTTCGCCGTCTTGGTGATGATGATAACTGGCAAAAAGCAGATGTTCGTTTGATACTTGCTACAACTGAAGACACAAATAGACGTTTATTGGCAACTTTTCGAAGAAGAATACCATTAGAAATTACTTTACCAGATTTCATGGATCGTCCAGTACAAGAGCGTTTAGCTTTAATTACTCACTTTTTTCAAGCAGAAGCAAAAAAGATGGAAAAACAAGTTTTTATTCACCAAGACGAATTAGAAAAGCTGCTGTATGTAGATGTAGGCGGCAATGTTGGTGCAGTGCAAAACAAAGTACAGATTAGTTGTGCACAGGCTTATAATCAACACGTAAATGACAATTTTATTAAAATCGGCGAGGCAGAAAACGATGATAAGTTCATTCAAATTTCTTCAAATAGTAGCGACGAACTAATCGAAGATGGCAGTTATAAATTTGAAAAAATATTAAAAGAAAATTTTGAGAATAAAACCTTTCAAGAAGTATGCAATAATATTCTTCCTTTTTTGAATCAATTAAAAAAAGGAAGAAATAGAGAGGAAGAACTATTTTCAACTGGTGAACGTTTCATTTATTCAAGATTGCTAGCAAATCAAAATAAATTAGATCGTTTTGGTAAGAATATTACACAAAAGCACTTAAAAGAGATAGCTATTTTATTTAATGTAGGGCAAAATTCCTCTTCTTTAAGTATACAATCTATTGATAATAAGGAAGATGCGAAGTATTTCAACATGGCGCAAACTATTATTAATCAAGTTCATCAGAAAATAAGGGATTCGTTATTACTGTATATGATAACTGCATATTTAAAAAATGAGTTGCCTATAAAAATTAGAAAGAACGCAATCATTTTAATGCATGGGAAACAGTCTGCTTCAAGCTTATCCAGCGAAGCTAATAATTTGATCGGAGACTATGTATTTGAAGCCTTTGATATGCCAATTCAGGTAGAGACAAAAGAAATTGTCCATAGGGTAAACGAGTATGTTACAAATATCGATACAAGAGAGGGTCTAATCCTTTTAGTTGACATGGGATCACTTGAAAAAATGTATGAAGAGATCAAAGACAATGTTACTGGTGATCTGCTTATTGTTAATAACGTATCAACTTCACTTGCATTAAACATTGGTTTTGCATTATTACAAAATAAATCAATGGATTATTTTACAGAATTGGATTATCAACAATTTAATGTGAAACCGCAATTTTTTGAAGGAATCTCACAATCGCAAAATATCGTTATTTCTTGTATGTCTGGGGAAGGTATCGCACAAAAAATCAAAGAGATTTTCGAAGATACAAAAACTAAAGTCCCTATTGAAATTATTGTTCTTGATTTTGAAGAACTTGAAAAAATTGCAGCTAAAAAAAGCTATACTTCATTTAAAAATACTTTCGCTATCATTAGTACATCCCCCATTACAATTCCTGGAGTGAAGTGTATTAACATTGAAGATTTAGTCAACGGAAGTTACAGCCTTGATTTTTTGGAGACAATTTATAGTTCAGAACAGATTCGGAAACAAACCAACGAAATTATTAAGTTATTTACCATTGAAGGAGCTAGTTTAAGACTTAAGTTTTTAAATCCTGATATGGTCATCAATGAAATTGAGCAGATTATTACATCATTAGAACAGCGTTACCAAGTAACTTTTAAAAACTTTGTCCGAGTTAACCTGTTTTTGCATCTTTCTTCTATGATTGAGCGATTGTTGATAGGAGACGCAGTTGAGGAGATGGAACAATCTATAAGTACAGAACTTGCTAACTTTATTGAGGTGACACAAGATATTTTCAGCTCTATTTATAAAAAATATAATATTATAACTCAAGTTTCGCACATGTAAAATGATATTAAACAACGGTCTTATCAACTCTTAGGTCGAAAAAAGTCCTGATATTGACTGCCTACCTTTTTATACAAAAAGAACTCCTTTTGTTTTATAATTGATTTAACCACAAACCAAAAACAAAGGAGTTCTTGCCTTTATGGTACACTTAAAAGCTATTAAAAATCAATTACCGAATGAAATAAAAGCCCTTTTTTCTGAATTAAAAGTCACGCAATTTTTAAAACAAGCCCATATGGAAAAGCAAAAAGGGTATTCGGTGGCTATTCTATTCACTTTTCTCTTTAGCCTCGTCTTTAAAGGAAAATCCTTAAACCAAGTTCTCAGTGGGCGGGAAAGCGACCAATACATGAAAAAAGATACCGTGTATCGATGGATGAACAATCCCCATAACAACTGGCGTCTGTTTTTACTTCGGTTTAGTGCGTCTGTCATCGAAAAGCTCCATTCTTTAACGGATACGAAAACCCATATTCGGACGTTGATCTTGGATGATTCGACGTTTTATCGTAATCGAAGCCAAGAGGTACCAGGCTTAGCTCGTCTTTGGGATCATGCGCTCAAACAAGGATACAAAGGGTATCGTATGCTTACTTTAGGGTTCTCCGATGGCTATTCTTTCATTCCGATTGATTTCGGGTTACTATCCGGTAAGAAAAAAGTGAACCAAACCATAGCAGAAAAAGATCAACGAACCGTAGGAGCCAAACGATTCAACGAATCAAGTCGTAAAATGCCCGAAGTGGCACTTGAGATGGTTCAACGCGCCTTGAACCAAGGGATTTACGCCACCCATGTGTTGATGGATAAATGGTTTACTTCCCCTAAAATGATAGACCAATTACACGATATGGGGATTCACACCATTGGGATGGTGAAAAATGGAAAAACCAAATACCTTTTTCATCAACGTTTATACAAGCTGGAAGAACTTTATGCCAAATCTACGAAAGAATATACACAAGAAGCGATTATTTCCTCGATTGTGGTGAAACCAAGCTCCGGCAAAAATCCCGTGAAAATCGTTTTTGTCAAAAATCACAATAAGAAAAGTGCTTGGTTGGCGATTATGACCGATGATCTGGATTTATCTTCCCAAGAAATGGTCAAAACATACTCGGCGAGATGGGACATCGAGACATTTTTTAAGGCATCGAAATCATTGCTTCATCTGACTAAAGAAACACAAACGCGACATTATCAAGCCTTAATTTGTCACACCACCATTGTGTTCACACGGTATATTTTATTAAGCTGGCAGCAGCGCTGTGCCAATGATGAGCGGACCTTAGGTGGCTTATTTTATGAACTGGGCGATCAAATAAAAGAACTCGATTGGTCCGCTGCTCTTATCGAATTAGTACATATTATTCAAGCGGTAAGCGAAGAATCAGGAAGCCAATTACAAGATTTTATTACAAGTCAACTCCAACACTGGGTGGATACTCTGCCCCGTTATATCAAGGCTTATCTCCCAGATTTGGTGTGCGAAACTTGAATTATAATATAAACATAAACACGAATTTTAAATAATTACGATTCCATTTATATTATAATAAAATTTGTGAAATGAAAAACAAAAAGGTGGTTTTATGGGGAATATTTTATTAGGTCTAGTGCCTGCATTAATGTGGGGGCTTCAACCTCTTGTTATGCAAAAAATTGGTGGAAAAGCAACGAATCAACAGATGGGGATGTCTATGGGAACGCTCCTGTTTTCAGTTGGCGTGTTACTTTTTCATCAGCCTACTGAATGGAGTGCGAATTTAATTATTGCCTCTTTGTTATGCGGGATCTTTTGGTCATTTGGCCAAATTAACCAAATAAAAAGTTTCCATATTATTGGCGTTTCACGCGCGATGCCAATTTCAACGGGAACCCAACTGTTAGGAACTACTTTAGTTGGTGTCCTTTATTTCCGTGAATGGACACAAGCGATGCAGTTTGTATTAGGGATTAGTGCATTAGTTCTTATCGTTGCAGGGGTTGCATTTACTGCTTTTCAAGAAAAAGAAGAAAAAATTGGTTCTGAAATTAATATGAAAAGAGGCATGACCATATTAATTGTTTCCTCCGCTGGTTTTGTACTTTATGCTGTTATTCCTCGAATAGCGGATATTAATGGCTGGGATGCTGTTTTTCCACAAGCAATTGGGATGTTTATCGGATCGATATTGTTTTGCTCTTTTGAAAAACGACCGGAGATTTTTGGTAGGAAATCTTTCCAAAATATCTTAACTGGACTTTTTTTTGCCGTTGCTAACGTTACAATTATGCTTTCAAATGAAGCTAATGGCGTAGCATTAGGTTTTACCCTTTCGCAAATGAATGTGGTAGTTTCTACAGTAGGCGGGCTCGTCGTTCTTCATGAAACGAAAACCTCTAAAGAACTTAAATATACACTGGGGGGATTGATCCTAGTGCTGGCCGGAGGAATTTTGATCGGAATGACCAAGTAAAGAATATAGCTGTCGGAGGAACATTTCAAAAGAACGAATAAATCAAAAGTTGGTAGGGAGGCACCTGCCCATCTAAGACTATAAAAGAGCATGATATATCATTTTTTTATGCACTTCACCAATTTACTTAATATACTTTTAAACGGTAAATACTTATACTAAGATTAGTTGGACGTTAAATCGATTTAGCCGTTTAGTGACACATATAAAATGGTTAGATAAATATAAATCTGAATAAAAAGTTAGGGAGGAATTTAAATGAGTGATAATAAAATTCAAGTAGGGGTTATTGGATGTGGGGCAATCGGAAGAGAACATATCGAAAGACTAACAAACGTCGTTCCAGAGACGGAAGTCGTTGCAGTGTACGATTACGTTAGAGAGCCCGCTGAAACAGCAGCTAAGCAATATGGGGCGACAGTCTACGATAGCGGTGAAGCTTTGATTCGCAGCGATGAAGTAGATGCTATTTTAGTAGCTTCCACAGATGATACACATGCTGATTATGTAATGGAAGCTTTGAAACAAAATAAATATGTATTTTGTGAAAAACCGTTAGCGTTAACTGCAAAAGAATGTGAGAAAATGATAGAAATCGAAACAAAACAAGGACATCGTTTACTTCAAATGGGCTTTAATCGTCGTTTTGATAAAGGATATGTCGAAATGAAGGAAGCTATTGATAACAGTGAGATCGGTGAACCATTGATGATTCATAGTGCTCATCGTAATATTTCGCAATCGCCTGGATTTGAAACAGATTATGCAATTACACGTGTTGCTATACACGAAATTGATATTAGCCGTTGGTTATTAGACGAAGAATATGACGAAGTACAAGTGCTTAAAGTAAAACAAAGCAACCATACTGCTGGAGATTGGCTAAACCCGCAATTGGTAATGTTTAAAACACTCTCAGGTCAACGAGTGGATGTAGAAGTGCAAACTGACGGTGCTTATGCCTATGACATACGCTGTCAAGTTGTTGGAGAAAGCGGTACATTAGACCTACCTGATCCAGCTACTGTAGTTAAAAGAAATAACCAAAGCGTTTCAAATGATTTACCATCCACTTGGGCAGGACGATTTGGTAAATCATATGATGATGAGTTTCTTGGCTGGGCCAAAGGAATTTTAAATGATAATATTGTTGGTGCAAGTACTTGGGACGGTTATGCAGCTTGTGTTACTACCGATGCACTGATTAAATCAAGACAAACCGGAAACCCTGAAAAAGTAGTGATGATCGAACAACCGGACATCTATAAATAAACACAACTTATCAACAATCAAGAGCATTGACTGTAATAGTTAGTGCTCTTTTTTTTAGTAATTAAACTCAAAAAAATGTAAAATTATTCACCGGGATAACAAAAATCAATGTTATGATGTAACCGTAAACAAATATAAGGAGGAAATAGGATGTCTGTAAATTTAACTGTTGAACAGTTCGCAAATAAAATTGACCACACTTTATTGAAGGCAGATGCGCAAAAAACAGATTTTGAGAAGCTATGTCAGGAAGCACGAGAATATGGGTTTAAAATGGTGGCTATTAATTCAGCACCTGTTACTTTGTGTAAAAAGTTATTACAAGGTAGTTCGGTTCATGTTGGTGCAGCAATTGGGTTTCCCTTAGGACAAACAACCATTGAAACAAAGGCTTTTGAAACAAAAGAAGCGATTGAAAATGGCGCTGATGAAATCGATTATGTTATTAATATATCGAAGTTAAAAGATGGCGATTTGAATTATATTGAAAAAGAAATGAAGCGGATTGTAGATATCTGTAAAGATAAAGAAATTCTTTCAAAAGTGATTCTGGAAACTTGCTATTTAACTGATGACGAAAAGAAAAAAATATGCGAGATTGCAAAAGAAGTTCAACCAGATTTTGTCAAAACAACGACAGGTTTTGGCTCTGCTGGGGCTACGGTAGCCGATGTCCAATTAATGAAACAAACAGTTGGAGATAAAGTAAAAGTCAAAGCAGCAGGAGGCATCCGTGATTTGAAAACAGCTAAGGATATGATTGAAGCCGGCGCTGATCGCTTAGGTATGAGTTCAAGTGTCAAAGTAATTGAAGAATATCAAGCCGAAAAAGGAAGAGTAGAATGAAGACAGTACGGCTTTATGGGAAAGAAAAAATACAGTTGGATGATGTAGAAAAACCGCTAATAAATGAAAATGAACTATTATTAAAAGTGAAAGCGGCTTCTCTTTGTGGCACCGATGTGCGCATGTATAAAAATGGTTATTCAGGCGTTGATGAGAATTCTCCCTTAACATTAGGTCATGAAGTTTCAGGAGTTATTGCAGAAGCCGGTTCTAACGTTACGTCTTATAAAGTAGGACAAAGGATTTCCGTTGCACCCAATATAGGCTGTGGTAACTGCGACCAATGTGTGAGTGGAAACACGCATCTTTGCGCGAATTACCAAGCGTTTGGCATTAATTTACCAGGTGGCTTTGCTGAATATTTAAAGATCCCTGGAGAAGCAATTCAACAAGGAAATATTACACTTTTAGCAGATGAAACTTCTTTTGAACAGGCGGCATTAATTGAACCTTTCAGTTGTGTGTTTAATGGACAAGCTATTGCCGCTGTTTATCCGGGAGATACCGTGTTGATTATCGGTGGAGGTCCTATTGGAATTATGCACGCGATGTTAGCCTTTAGCCAGGGCGCGAGCCAAGTGATTTTAAACGACCGTCATGAAGAACGATTGGCAGCGGCAACAAAGATCTTGCCCAAATTAACGGTTTTAACTAGCGAAGACTTAGCTAATAAAATTTCAGGAGAAACACAGGGGCAAGGCGTTAACTTGTGTATTGTAGCGGCTCCTTCGCCAGAAGCACAAATCGAAAGTATGCATTATATGGCAATGAACGGCCGCTTACTTTTCTTTGGTGGTCTACCAAAAGATCGCGAAAATGTCCCATTAAACACCAATATCTTGCATTATAAACAATTACGGATTTTCGGCTGTACCAGAGCAAGCATATCTTCTTATCGCACATCTGAAAAGTTGATTGCTAGTGGGCAAGTTCCAATTGAACGATTAATTACCAATAGATATCCGATAGAAGAATTTAAACAAGCATTGGAGAATGCTGAAAAATCGGTTGGATTGAAGAATATGATTGTGCTTAATTGAAAGACAATAGGACACGGAGAAAGAAATGACAAACTATTCTCCGAAAACAAAATCATGGATAACGAAATAAGAAAGGGTTATTCGAAGATGGAATGACGGATAATAGGTTCGAAAAAGTATTATCTGAAATCACTAACAAGTAACGAAAAACGCTCAAAAATGGCTAAAGACGGATAATGAAACAAATAAAATACTATCCGACTTTGAAATCATGAATAACAAAATAATAAAACATTCTCCGAAAACAAGATGACAGATAAGAGATCCATGGATTTCTTATCCGAAAAATAGGAAACGCGTCATCTTTCTATAAGTAAGCTCCCATTTTACAATTTAAGTAGAATGGGAGTTTAATTTTCTCCTACTCTCAACGCATAGGAGTCCAAAAGTACTCGCGCTAAAATAGCCAGTGGTAACCTCGAGCGTACCTCATAATCAGGGAAAAATGATCCTTCCGATTTAAACCCTACGAATGGGATTTCGATCAAAGACATCAAACTAGAATGACGATTGGCCGTTATTAAAATTGTCCCAATTTCTAATTTATAACAGTTTTTAGCTGCAGTAACGAGTTCTTCTGTCTCCCCATTCAGCGAGATAAAAATAACAATATCGTCCTTGCTTAATTTTTTACTCCTTGTTTTTATAATCTCGGGGTCCGCATGTAACTCACAGTATTTTCCCGTTAATTGAAATTTTACCATCATTTCTTCAGCAGTCATTTCTGAAAAACCCCGCGCAAAAATAATGATTCGTTTGGCCACTTTAATTCTTTGAATGGCGTCTTCAATATTCCCGATTTCGATCATATTAATGGTTCGAGCTACTTCTTGTTCATTTTTTAAGATCGCTGTCCGTATCCCTTGATCGACTTTATCTAAAGCAGAAAAGTTAATATCTTTGTAAGACATTTCTTTTAAATGATGTTTAAAGGCTGTGAAACCTTCATAGCCTTTTTTCTTCATGGTGCGAACAATAGTTGCTGTTGAAACATTGGCCAATTCACTTAATTTAACAATGGAATAATTAGGAATCGTTTGTAGATTTTCTTGAATAAACTCCCAAACATATTGTTCTGAATCGCTTAGTTTGTTATCCATTTAAGCTCACTCTCCTCATTGCTCTTATCATAATATGATATTTCCATTTCGTCTATTGTTATTAGAAAAAGGTGTAAAGGTTTTCTTTTTAAACAGCTTATTTAGAAAACATTTACATCTTTATACGTTGCATAATAAAAAACAAGGAGGAAGTGGTGATGGCATTTTATACATGTACCTTAAATTTAGCGATCGATTTATTTATTGAAACAGATGAACTAAAACCCTTTGTGGTAAACCGGACAAAAGATGATGACATACAAGCCAACGGCAAGGGAGTTAATGTCTCTCTTATTTTAAAATTATTGGGAATCGATAGTACAGCATTAGGCTTTCAAGCTGGTTTTACCGGGAATCATATTGAAGACTTTTTACAGGATAAACAAATTAATACTGGATTTATCGAAGTTCCAGGTTTAACTCGGATTAACGTTTTTACCCAGGTGAATGAGACCAAAGAGGAGTATAAGTTAGTCAATAAGGGACCTACAATTCCAGATGAAGCAATTCAAAGCTTATTAAATCAAATTAACCAGTTACAAGCAGGTGATTATCTGTGTATTTCGGGAAGTTTCCCGCAAGGCGTTTCTTCATCTATTTTAGTAGATATTGCACAAATCTGTTATAAGAGAAAAGTCCATTTAGTGATCGATAATAGTTCTCTGGCTGTGATGGATTGCTTAACTTATCAGCCATTTTTATTAAAACCGAATGAAGAAGAATTAGCTTTGTGGTTTGGTAAAAAGATACATACACGAGAGGAGTATATTTTTTATGGAAAAGAGTTGTTAAAACAAGGAGCAGAAAATGTATTAATTTCTTTGGGTGCTGAGGGAGCTATTTTGCTAAATAAAGAAGGTATTTTTTCTGGAAACTCACCTAAAGGCAAAGTCGTTAATACAGCATGTTCGGGTGATACGCTATTAGGAACATTTATGGCGGGTATTTTAAATGGGAAAAATATGGAAGAAAACTTAAAACATAGTTTAGCTGCTGGAAGTTCAACTGCTTTTCGCAAAGGATTAACGGATTTTTCAGATGTAGATGATTTACAAACACAAATTACCATTCAAAAAGAGGAGTGACATTCTATGGCAAAATATCAAATTATTGGAGCAACAGGTTGTCCTACAGGTATTGCGCATACGTATATGGCACAGGAAGCCTTGGAACAAGCTGCAAAAAAATAAAAAGGTAACGATCAAAATAGAAACGCATGGTCAAGTAGGTATTGAAAATCAGCTAACACCACAAGAAATTAAAGATGCTGACGCAGCCATTATTGCTGCGGACAAAGATGTGCAAAAAGACCGTTTTGCTGGAAAACGTGTGATTAATGTCTCTGTGGGTAGAGGGATTAAAGAGGCTGATCAACTCATTGAAGATGCATTAGCAGGAAAAGGCAGCGTTTTAAAAGGAAATAAAAAAGAAGAGGGAACCACGGAAAAGGATACAACAGAAGAGGAGTCAAAACAAAAAAATAGCATTGGCCGCGATATCTATAACAACTTGATGAACGGCGTTTCGCATATGCTGCCGTTTGTGGTCGCTGGTGGGATTTTAATGGCGATTTCTTTTGCTGTATGGGGTGTTTATTCCGCAGATCCAGACAGTTCGCAGTATAATTCTACCGCTGCCATGATCAAAGGGATTGGCGATATGTCAATGGGGTTAATGGTTCCAGTGTTGTCCGCTTATATTGCTGAAGGAATCGCGCAACGACCAGGTTTAGCTGTTGGTTTTGTGGGTGGGTTGATTGCTGATGATGGCGGAACCGGATTTTTAGGCGGAATTTTGTCTGGTTTTCTAGCAGGTTATTTTATTCTTGCTTTGAAAAAATTATTAGAAAAAATGCCGAAGTCATTAGATGGCTTAAAAGCAATCTTTCTCTACCCCGTAATCGGTGTTTCCGTTGTTGGTGTGATCATGTGGCTATTAAGTGGTCCTATGGAATCAATCAACCAAGCAATGATGGATTTTCTAGTTAATTTTGAAGGGTCAAATCCGTTAATATTAGGCATCATTATTGGCTGTATGTCGGCTTTTGATATGGGTGGACCGCTTAATAAAGCAGCTTATGTTACCGGGACATTCTTATTAGCTCAAGGTAATACCACCTTTATGGCGGGTGTTTCGGCTGCCTGTATAGCGCCACCGCTGATTACTGGATTTGCTGCTTTGTTTTTTGGAAAATACTTTGATAAAAATGATCGGAATGCCGGATTTGTTAACTTCATTTTAGGTTCAACTCATATTACAGAAGGAGCGATTCCTTTTGCAGCTAAAGATCCATTACGGAATATCCCCATTTTCATGCTAGGTTCTTCCATTGCTGCTGTATTGACCTATATGTTTAACGTACAAGTTCCAGCTCCACATGGTGGATTCTTAGTTTTACCAGTTGTTACCGGAAAAGCCGCTTGGGTATTTTCCATTTTATTAGGCTCAGTTATTGCTGGTTTATTATTCGGCTTGAAACAAAAAAGAATGGCAATGAAAAAGAATACAAATGAAAGTGAGGCAGCATAATGCAATCGATTAAAGAAGAAAATATTTTTCTAAATCAAGATTTAACAACACAAGATGAAGTATTTGAATTTTTAGCAAAGTAAGCAGTAAACATAGGGATTGCAACGGATGAAAAAGCAGTCTATCAAAAATTCAATGAACGAGAAAAGGAAAGTACTACTGGCATGATGGATGGGTTTGCGATCCCTCATGCTAAGGATGAATCGATCAAAGAGGCTGGAGTCATCATTGTTTATCCGAATAACGGAATTGAATGGAATAGTATGGATGACAGACTTACAAAATACGTTATTGCTTTGTTTGTACCAGATACTGAAGCAGGAACCACACACTTGACCATTTTATCAACGTTAGCGCGGTTATTAATGAAAGCAGAAGTTACGGAACAGTTGAAAAAGGCCACTTCGGCTTCTGAAATCGCTGAAGTATTGAATACAAATATTGCTGAATTTTAAAAAAAGGATGGGTACGAATGAATAAACAAGAACACTTACAAAAACTTATGAATGAAAATGGCGTCATCAGTGCTTTGGCGATTGATCAAAGAGGGGCGATGAAAAAGATGATTGCGCCTTACAAAGAACCAGAAGCCGATGACATTATTGATTTTAAAAGCCTTGTTTCAACTGAGTTGACGCCTTATACTTCTTCTATTTTATTAGACCCTGAATATGGATTACCCGCAGCAGGCAAGAAAGCTGGGACCAGCGGACTATTGCTCGCTTATGAAAAATCAGGTTATGATTCAACTGCACCAGGCCGATTGCCAGATTTGTTAGACATTTGGTCTGTGCATCGTTTAAAAGAGGCGGGCGCAGATGCTTGTAAATTTTTACTTTATTATGATGTGGATGAAGACGAAGCGATCAATAATCAAAAGCACGCCTTTATTGAACGAATTGGCGCCGAATGTATTGCAGAAGATTTACCTTTCTTTTTAGAACTTGTTTCTTATGACACTTCTGGTATAGATGTGAAAAGCACTGAATACGCAAAAGTTAAACCACATAAAGTCAATGAAATGATGAAAGAATTCTCGGCAGAAAAATATCATGTGGATGTATTAAAAGTAGAAGTTCCAGCCAATATGGCATTTGTCGCAGGTTATAGTGATGATGAAGTTGTTTATAGCAAAGAAGAAGCAGCAAACTATTTTGTCGAACAAACAGACGCAACGCATTTACCGTTTATCTTCTTGAGTGCCGGAGTTTCTGCTGAATTATTCCGCGATACTTTACGCTTTGCCAAAGAAGCTGGCTCAACCTTTAATGGCGTACTTTGTGGCCGAGCAACCTGGGCAGATGGCGTTTCCGTCTTTGTGCAAAATGGCGAACAAGCCGCTATTGAATGGCTACAAACTCAAGGCAAGCAAAATATTGATGAACTAAATGAAGTATTACAAGAAACTGCTACACCGATTCAATAAAAAAGTTGGTTACTATGATTAAAATTCATAGTGGCCAACTTTTTAATAAGATAAGTTAAATTAGCTCACTACTTTTTAAAACTAACGCGCTTAAAATGAACTAGCCTCATTACTTTTCAAAACTACTGTGCTTAATTGCAAATAGCCCCATTATTTTTATATTCTTATGTGCTTAATCAGCAAAAAATCTCAGTTTTTGTGATAAAAAGTGCAATTAACCCCACTACTTTTCAAAACTAACGTGCTTAAAACAAATTAGCCACACTACTTTTCAAAACTACTGTTTTTAATTGTAAATAGCCTCATTGTTTTTGTATTGTGGTGTGCTTAGCAGCACCAAAATTTTGAGTTTGTCGAATAAATTCAAAATCAGTTGCTTTAAAGAAACAAGGATGATCTAAAAAGGAAAAATTTTTAATGGGGAAATGTGGGTAAGAAGAACTAAAGACTATAAAACTAAAAGGCTGGAACAAAACCAATAACTCAAAGTTTTGTTCCAGCCTTTATGATTTTGGCATATTCTTTTCATAATGTGACCATGCTGCAAAAATCGTAACTTCTTTATCTTTCTTATTAATAGAATATACAACTCTATGTTTATTGTTTATTCTCATAGAATAAAGCCCTCTACTTTTTGGACTTAATTTTTCCTGTCTTCTGATGTTAGCAAAAGGATTTTCTTTTAATGCCTCAACAATTTCATCAAAGTCTTTCTTTAAACCTGCTTTCTCAAGTAATGGAATATGTTCTTTTCTGATAACTCTATGGGCTCTAACTTTCCAAACACTCATAGTTCTTCAAAATCATCTTCTGATGAATTATCCATTAAGTCAAAGGCATAATCCAAAGTGCCAGTTTCCCGTAAATAAAGCTCTTCTTGCATTCTTTCATATTCTCTTTTAGAAAGCATAATCACACCTTCATTTGTACCTTCATTACTGTTAATTGTAATTTCCAACGGAGTATTCTCTTTGTTTACTTTATCAATCGTTTTAAATAAATCTTTTCTGAGATTTGTTCTTGTCATTGAATCCATTTTCAGCACGCTCCTTACATGTACATTATATAGTACGTTCTCAGATGTGTCAATTTGTTACTTTTCCTACTACCGATTAAATTACGTTTTATTGATGAGCAAAAAACCTCGTTTCACTATATATAGTGAAATAACGATCGTTGAAAACGATTTATTAGCTTTTATAATCAATTTATAGCAAATAATTATTTAAGCAAGTGAAACATTAGTGAAAAATGGAAGGAGAAAGTGAAATGGAAGAAACAATTGGAATTGTTGTCATGACACATGGTGATTTTGGTAAAGCAGCAATGGAAAGTGTACAACTAATTGTAGGGCAACAGGATAATTATGATACTGTTAGCGTTTTTGTTGTTGATGAGGTAGGAAAATTAAAACAAGAATTATTTGATAAAGTGAGTCATTTACTCAAGTTTCGCATACCCAAAATGATGATGTCCCTTTGATAGAACAACGCTGATAGTAAAATAATGGTTCGCTTGACTTTTGTTCAAAGGATACAAAAAGAACTCCTTTTGTTTTATAATGGATTTAACGACAAATCTAAAAACAAGGAGTTCTTGCTCTTATGATACACTTAAAAAACATCAAAAATCAATTACCAAATGAAATGAACGCAATTTTTTCTGAACTGAACGTCCTGAAATTTTTACGACAAACCTCTATTTGTAAGCAAAAAGGCTATTCTCCCGCCATTATTTTTACTTTTCTTTTCAGTTTAGTGTTTAAGGGCAAGACCTTGAACCAAGTCCTCAGCGGACGTGAAGCAGATCAATATATGAAGAAAGATACCGTTTACCGTTTGATGAACGATCCGCACAATAATTGGCGTAGCTTTCTGCTTCGTTTTAGTGCTTCTGTGATCGAAAAGATCCATCGATTAACAGATCCAAGTACCCATCTACGTACGCTTGTTTTGGATGACTCAACGTTCTATCGAAATCGAAGTCAGAAAGTGCCTGGTTTGGCGCGCCTTTGGGATCATGCTTTACAAAAAGGTTATAAAGGCTATCGCATGCTAACTTTAGGCTTTTCTGATGGGTACTCTTTTATTCCTATTGATTTTGGATTGCTTTCAGGCAAAAACCAAGTCAATCAAAAACAAGCGGAAAGTGATCAAAGAACGAGTGGGGCAAAACGCTTCAAAGAAGCCCAACGATCTATGCCTGATGTGGCCATTGAGATGGTGCAAAGAGCCCTTGATCAAGGCGTTTACGCCAGTCATGTGTTAATGGATAAATGGTTTACCTCTCCTAAAATGATCGATCGTTTGCATGATTTAGGCATCCATACCCTAGGTATGGCAAAAAATGGCAAAACCCAATATTTTTATCAAAGACGTTTATATAAATTAAGCGAACTCTACCAAAAGTCAATAAAGGAATACTGTCAAGAAGCCATCATTTCCTCTATTATTGTTCAGCCAAGCAGCGGGAAGACCCCCGTCAAAATCGTTTTTGTCAAAAATCGGAATAACCAAAGTGCTTGGTTAGCCCTTATGACAGATGACCTGACTTTGTCATCCCAAGAAATCGTGAAGACGTACTCGGTTCGCTGGGACATAGAAACGTTCTTTAAAGTTTCCAAATCTCTCCTTCATTTGTCACAAGAAACCCAAACGCGCAATTATCAAGCCTTGATTTGTCATACCACCATTGTGTTCACGCGCTACATCTTATTAAGTTGGCAACAACGCTGTGCCAATGACGAGCGGACCTTAGGCGGCTTATTTTATGAACTTGCTGACCAAATAAAAGAACTTGACTGGTCGGTGGCTTTATTAGAACTAATGGACATTTTGCAAGCAGTCAGTGAAAAAGCGAGTCATAAACTACAAGACTTCATTGAAAGTCAACTGCAGCTCTGGATCGATACGCTGCCCAATTATATCAAGGCTTATCTACCGAATTTGGTGTGCGAAACTTGAGTCATTTAGATACAAGTAAGGGACTAATTGTATTTACTGATATCGTAGGAGGTACGCCAACGAATTTGGCTAGCGAATTACTGACTCGAGAAGATGTGCTAGTGGTGGCTGGAGTAAACTTACCTGTTTTACTAGAAGTTTTCACGAATCGTACAAAAGATATCCACACACTTAAAGAAATAATAACTAATGCTTATGGACAAGGTTTAACCATACGAACAAATGAAGATTTAGAAGGAGAAGATGACGATGAGTATAGTCTTTAGTAGAATAGATGATCGCTTGATTCATGGACAAGTTGTAACAACGTGGGCAAATATGCATAGAATTGAACAGATTATTATTTTAAATGACAAGGTTGCAGGGGATAAAACGCAAAAAAATATTTTAAAAATGTCAGCGCCTCAAGGGATTAAGGTTCAAGCATTTCCGGTAGAAAAATTTGGAGAAATTATCAAAAGCAACCCAATCACTCGACGGACCATGCTTTTATTTACTACCAGTACTGATGTAGTAAGAGCGTTGCAAGTTGGCGTTCCGATTGATGAACTTAATATCGGCGGCATGCGGTTTCAAGAAGGCAGACAACGTTTGTCAAAAGCACTTGCAGTGACAGAAGAAGAAAAACAAGCTTTCAAAGATTTACTTGATAAAGATTTAAATATCACAATTCAGATGGTACCAAATGATGAAAAAGTCAATTTAGAGGAGGTTATCCAATGATTTCTGCATTATTAATTGCTTGTTGGGCAGGCATTTGTGCGATTGATGATATTGGAACACAAATACTACGTAGACCATTATTGATTGCTCCAGTTGTTGGATTAATTATGGGGGATCTACAAACTTCTTTATATATTGGTGCAACGCTAGAAGTTATGTGGATGGGAATTGGAAATGTCGGCGCATATTCTGCTCCAGATATTATTTCTGGAACAGCCATTGGAACAGCCTTAGGAATAGCTTCTGGTGGAGCAGCGACCGCCGTAGCATTAGCTGTTCCTACGTCATTGTTAGCACAACAATTACTGATTCTCTATCGTTCGACAATTACTTATTTAAATCCAATTGCTGATAAAATTGCTGAAAGTAGAGATTTTTCTAAAGTTTTTCGTATCAATTATATTCCAATGCTTATTGCTTTTTTAGTTCGGGCCGTTCCAACTTTTCTAGCAGTTTATTTCGGAGCCGGTGCCATAAACACAGCTGTTGAAGCATTACCTGATGCGATTATGGACGGCTTGAGTGTTGCGGGTGCAATTATTCCTTCCGTCGGGATTGGCTTATTGATGCTAATGATGATCAAAAAAGGAGAGCTTTGGATGTTTTTGGTAGCGGGCTTTACGTTAGCTGTCTATTTGGATTTGGACGTGTTACCAATCACTTTAATTGCTTTACCGATTGCCTTTATTTATGACTTGGCGGTAAAACAAGCACCACAATCATCAGAGCAAAGTACAACTATGGATTCATCTGATGAAGAGGAGGAATACGATCTATGAGTACTGAAGAAATGAAAATTACTAAGCATGATTTGAATCGCGTCTTTTGGCGGATGCAGTTACTAAATGTAACCAATAATTTTCAGTCATTGCAGGCAATTGGCTTTTTATCCAGTTTTGTTCCTGTGTTAGAGCGTTTATATGAAGATCAGCCAAAAGAATTAAAGACCAAGGCTATGAAACGACACTTAGAATTTTTTAATAGTCATGTAAACTCTGATGCTTTGATTTTGGGTATCGCAGCTGCTATTGAAGAAACGACAGATGAAGAAGAAAAACAAACAGTTACTGATGTAAAGACGGGGCTTATGGGTCCTTTAGCCGGAATTGGTGACAGTATTTTAAAATTTACTTGGCTGCCTATTTGTGGTAGTATTGGCGCCTCCTTAGCGCTAAATGGCAGTATCTTAGGACCAATTGTTATGTTTTTACTCTATAATGTGGTCAATGTGTCTATTAAATATTATGGGATTCATTTAGGCTATACCAAAGGAATGGAAATGATCGAAGGCACAGGTGGAAATATTTTACAACGTCTCTCCAATATCGCCAATATTGTAGGGCTAATGGTTGTTGGTGCACTTATTGCGTCTGTCGTAGATGTAAATGTTGTCGCTGAAATTTCAGCTGGTGATAATGTTATTGAATTTCAAGAGATGTTTGATCAAGTGATGCCAGGCTTATTTAGTCTACTGATTACTTTTGCCGTGTATAAAATTTTAAAAAAGACCAACGGAAAGCACGCTCCTCTATTAATACTTGCTATCATGGTGCTATCGATTCTTTTGACGGCACTAGGTGTTTTAGGAGAATAATATGAAAAATAGATATAAAGTAGAACAGACCAAGGAAAATTATTTTCATTTTTACTTACCTATTTCTGCGGAGGAGCAAGAAATAAAAGTATTTTTAATGAAAAATTTGCACGATACTCAGCCAGAATTTTTATTAAGCACGGAAAAAGAAAATTTCGATATTGAGCTAAAGGAACTTTCTTATCGTCCTTATTTTTTGATTAAAACTAACGATAGTCAATATATTACAGCAGAACGGACACTACCTGTTGAAGGTATGAATAACTTTAGAGATATGGGTGGCTATGAAACTCAATCAGGAGAAACAGTAAAATGGGGCAAACTTTATCGTTCAGATCATATTTATAATGCTACAGAAAATGGGATTGCCTATTTACAAACGTTAAATATCCACACCATTCTCGATTATCGTAGTAACGTAGAGACAAAAAAATATCCTAACAAGCGAATTGGCGATCAAGTAAAGACCTATCAAATCGATCCTTCCGCGCACGCAGCTGAGCTGGCAGCTCAATTTCAGTCTTCCAAAGAAGATGAAGATGCAAATTTAATTAATGAAATTATTGAGCAAAAAGAAAAGGGAACCTTAGTAGATCATAGTAACGTTGTCTTAACGCAATATCGTACTTTTGTTAATAAAAAAGAATCGAAGGAAGCTTTTTCTAAAATGTTGCATGTCGTCGCTGATCCTAATGCTCCTGCTGTGGTGCAACATTGTAGGGGAGGAAAAGATCGGACAGGCTTTGGTTCAATGTTAGTTTTAGGAACACTGGGAGTAAAAAAAGAAGATTTAGTGGAAGACTATCTCTTAACGGCAAAAAATCGTATCGAACGAAATCGGGCCAAAATGGAAGGTTATAAAAAACTAACGAGCGATCCTGTGGTATTGGATCAATTATATTCTTTTATTGATACCAAACCGGAATTTATAGAAGAATCAATTGATACCATTATCGGCCAGTATGGTACCATTGAAAATTATGCTAAAGAAGAATTACAATTAACAGAACAAATGGTTCAGCAAATGAAAAAAATGTATCTAGAATAGTACGGAGGAAAAATAGTGAGTTTTGAAAGTACAGATGAACTTCGTATTTTAGCAGATGAACCTAGGCTGCAATCTCTGTTCCTTCTTTTATTTCGTCATGAAGGTTATTTTACCAGTATGCGATTAGCAGAAGAACTAGGTGTAACTTCTCGAACAATTAAGTCTGATATTTTACTATTAAAACAAATATTTCATACAGAAGATATATTTATTGCTTCTAAGCCTTCCAAAGGCTATAAGTTAGAAGTTACGGATAAAGGAACTGAAAATAAGATTAAACAATTTTTTCAAATTTTTCCTTCGATTTCAAGTGAAAGTGAATTTGATCATCGGGTTCGCTATGTTATTCGGCGTTTGTTATCTGCCGATGAACCGGTAAAAATGGAAGACATTCAAGCGGAACTTTCAGTTAGTTTTTCTTTAAATCACGAAATGCAAGAAGTTAAGAAGATGCTTGCCAAATATGATCTACATTTAAAATCGCGCCCACATTATGGGATGTATATTGAAGGCGCATTGTTTAAAAAGATTATGGTGACTGTACGAATGTATCGTTACTTTGATAAAAGTATCAATAATGATTTTGGTATTACAGCTTATAATCAATTATTTTCTTGCGATGAGCTCGAAAAAACAGCGATAAGAGGAACTTTTTACGAAACGATTATCCACTCACGTATTGTTTTTTCAGATATTAATGCAGAACGTTTCATTATCTATTTGCTGTATTTTCGTAACCAAGTATTACAAGAACGTTCGCTTCAGTTATCTTTACCGACAATCGATTTTGATTATCGCGCAACAGATGAACATGGGTTGGTTGTAGAACTCATTCAAAAATTGAAAATAAAATTTGTTGGCTTTGATTTTTCTGATGAGGTTGTTCAGTTTTTAACTTATATTGCGATTTTTAGTACCGATTTATATCGCTTTGTTGATTGCAGCAAAGAAAACTATAATACATTGGTTTCACTAGCAGAAGAAATAAGAAATTTTATTTTAAAAGGCGTCTCACAATATTTGCAAATCGACATTTTTGATGACTATACTTGTTTAAAAGACTTGTTAAAAATAATGATTCCTATTAGCTTAAAAATAAAATTAGGGGTTTCTGATAGTATTGATCTTCGTTATAAAGATTTCAAAAACGAAGGGACACAGTCGTTAATTCGTTACTATAGTTCATTAATTTATCAGAATTTCTTTAGTACTTATGGTTATTCTTTTTCAGAAAGAGAAAAACAACTTATTTTTTCCACTATTTCGGGCGTGATTAATCGAATTAGCTTAAGCCATCGTAAGTTACGTTTAGCAATCATTGCTATTGATGGGCGTTTGGCCACGCAACCTTTAAAGTTCAATTTACAACATTATTTTTCTGAGTTTATTGAACGGATCGAAACGAAAGTTTTGTATGAATTAGAAACACTAGAAAATCAAAAATTTGATTATTATTTGTGTTCAGATTATGGGAAAAAATTAAACATTACGTGCGAGCCGATTTTTTATATTGAAGAAGAAATGGATGAATTTGCGTATACCGATTCGTTGAAGCATATATTCTTTCAAGCTTATGATTATGATAAAAAACTTCCTGACATTTTATTAAAAAATATCAGCTCAGTTGATAAAAAAGCATTTAACAAGGTAACAACAGAAACTTTTATCCAAAATGAAGCGGTGCAAGTTCATTTTGATTTAAACGCTAAAGAAGAAGAATTTACGATTTTTCGTGTAGTTGAAAGTGTTGATGAGAAAAAATATTATATCAACATCAAAACACAAATTGCTGGAGAAAAACAAAAATTAAAAATGTTAGTGAATATTATCGATCGGATAATGGCAGCTCCATTAAAGTTAGATACGGTTAATAGTGAGCAGACAATAAGTTATAGCCATTTCTTAATTGATTAGTAAGTTCATTTCATAAAACCAAAAATCGTTCCACTTGTAAAAAAAGGCGGAGCGATTTTTTATTTTACTAAAAAAAGATATAGATAGTTTTTCTTCCTCTCGTGGGAAATCAGGGGAGTGTGTACGCCGCTCTAGAGCTTTAAAAGTATCATTTTTAATCATTTGTTTTATCGGCTAACTGAAAATCCAACCAAACAGGGTTATGGTCAGAATTGATAAACTCCTCATCCTCAACTTCGACCGCTTCAACAGTAAGGTTATCTGAAAGAATAAAACCATCTAGCAGTGATACATAAGAACTTCCTTTTTCATAAGGGGTATCCAACTTGCGAGTAGAAGGTACCTTTTCTTCCGCTAAGTTATCCTTTGGAATATGAAAATTTTCTGGTAAACTCTCTTCTGGAAAGGGCTGGTCCCAACTATGCCGGTTTTCGGTAGTTGCAAAAATTTCAGGACTATTTCCCAATAAATCATGATTGTAGTCACCGCCAACTATGACATAGTTATCTTTTTGATACTCTGTTTCCATGATGTCAAAAAGTTTTTGCATCTGTTGTTCTTGTACTACAGGATCTTTGGTATAAGCAGATAGATGAACATTAATTGCCAATAATTCTTTTTGATTTTCTACTGGAATACGACTGACAGTAAATGCACGATCTAGGTCGAAAAACTTATTAAAATTCGTTTCGATTGGAAGCGAGTAACGGGTTGCTTGCAAAATGTTGCTTTGACTCAACGTAACTAATCCAGAAGTGGCTTGTCCAATTGGTTCTAAGAAAGGATAAAATAAATAGGACGAATCATAATTTTGACCATAAACACTACTTTTTTGAGCAAAACTTTTTTGTAAAAAGTCAACTTCGTCTACATGTTGCGAACGATCGCCATCTTGATCGACTTCCTGGAAAAAAGCAATGGTTGGATCAATATTTTCTGTTGTTTCCACAATTCCTTCCATGTTTTCTAAAACTGTTTTACGATCTTTTGCTCGCGCACTTTCACCGCCATCCATAAAAAAAGTGTAGTCAGAAGTGTAAGCACCGTAACCAATGTTAAAAGTCATCGCACGCAAAGTTTGCTCAGTCGGTAGTTTTTCTTTACTATTTTGTTTTGGCTCAAGCGCAATGTTATCCGGCAAACGATCGTAATCAACATATAAATAGACAATATAACCCAAAAGTAGCAATAAAATAAAACCTAGAATAGTTCCCACTGTATAAAATATTTTTTTCAATATTTTACCTCCTTGTTTTATTAAATCATACCAGAAGTTGTGGGAAAAATACTATTCTTTTATGAAGTGAGGTAAATTGATAAGTTCCATGAAAAATTCATGTTTTGTCTGTCATTAGTAAAAGTAATTAATTGATTTTCTTTGATTAAAAAATATTTTTAGTTGAATTCGAAGACAATGCTATGTTCTTTACAAGTGAACAGAACTAGTAGGAACACGAAAGAACTTAATAGGCATGTAATTATTATTTCTAACCCTTTAATTTATTGATGTTAAATGGATAGAAAGTGTCTATTTTCACATTATATAGTTAGAAAGAAAGCGATTGCACACTGTGATCTACTGTGCTATACTTTTTCCAGTGGTATAGGCCTATACTTTTAATAATAAATTTCTTTGCTTTTTAATTAAGGTAAGAACTTTTTAACTCTTATTGTTATTATTGATTTCTTACTAAGAAAGAAGGAACAACTATATGCAAAAAAATAACAATTCCGATGAAGGTTTTGTCGAAAAACATTTAATGCCAATTGCTGTGAAGTTGAGTACTTTTAAGCCATTAATTGCAATACGTGATGGTATTACTCTCGCTATGCCACTAATTATTATTGGTTCAGTATTTTTGATTTTAGGAAGTTTTCCAATTACAGCTTGGACAGATTGGATCGCAAATACTATATTTAATGGTGTGTCTATTGCTGATATTTTCACTAAAATCACCAACGGTTCTTTTGGTATTTTAGGATTAATTGGTTGTTTTGGAATAGCATCCAGTTATTCAGAACAACATAAAACAGATGGTAAAGCTGCTGGCGTGATTGCAGTAGCGGCTTATTTCGTTGTTACGCCCAGTATTTTGACCGGCGATGATACACCTTTAGAAGGAATACCTTACGAATATTTGGGAAGCCAAGGTTTATTTATTGCGATTATTATAGGGCTTATTTCAGGTGGGTTGTTTCAATGGTTTATTAATCATGATATTCAAATCAAAATGCCAGAAGCCGTTCCACCTGCAGTAGCATCCAGTTTCAGTGCATTAATCCCTGGAGCTGTGATTATTACCCTTTTTGGTGCGGTATACGCCGTTTTTGCTTGGGCCGATTTGGGAAACATACATGATTTAATTTTGAATGTATTGTCTGGTCCATTAGGTTTATTAGGAGATACTCTCGTCGGTACGATTATTGCAGTCATGCTTAATAGCCTTTTTTGGTTTGTTGGAATTCACGGTGCCAACGTTGTTAATAATATTATTTCTCCCATTTGGTTAATGAATACGGACGCTAACCGACAATTATTTACTGAGGGAATTTTAGATCTAGAACATCAGGGGCATATCATTACGCAGCCGTTTATTGATAATTTCGTATTTATGGGAGGAGGGGGAGCTACTTTAGGGCTTGTAATCGCAATAACTATATTAGTAGCAATGAGAAAAGCCAGTAAACAAATGAAAACGTTAGCGCCATTGACGCTAACGCCGGGAATATTCAATATTAATGAACCAACTATGTTCGGTATGCCAATTGTTTTAAATATGAGCTTAGTTATACCGTTTATTCTTGCGCCAGTAGTTAATGCTATAACAACTTATACAGCTATGTCATTAGAATTAGTTCCACTTAGTACTGGAGCAGTAGTTCCGTGGACAATGCCACCGATTCTTTCGGGTTTTTTAGCAACAAATAGTATTGCAGGTTCGGTTTTACAAGGTGTTAATTTGATTATTAATATACTAATTTATCTACCGTTTGTTTCAACATTTAATAAACAATTACGTTTAGAAGAAGCAGGAAAACTTACGGAATAAAAAATATGGAGGAAAAAATAAATGGCAAAAAGGTTAATTAGCGCAGATACTAGTGATGTCATGCAAATGAATGGTGCTGAGTTAAAGCAGAGTATAAAAGCCAGTGAAGGACGTGTAATTGTTAGTGAGAATGTGGTTGTTCATGAAGCAATTGACGGTTTGACAACTTCAGAACTTGCGGCAGCGTTTGGTGCTGATCTGATTTTATTGAATGCTTTAGACGTACTTAATCCTGTAATATTAGGACTATATCCAGGGGAAGAAACGTTGGCTACAGCGAAACCACATCATGACAAAAAAAGTATTCGACGGCTGCAAGAATTAGTAGGACGCCCGATTGGAGTCAATCTTGAACCGGTCGATCCGGATGCTAAAATGGCAGAAGATCGTTTGGAAATTCCACAAGGGCGCAGAGCAAGTGCCGAAACTTTAAAAGAAGCTGAACAATTAGGGCTCAATTTTATCGTTTTAACAGGAAATCCTGGCACCGGGGTAACTAATGCGCAGATTGCTGAAAATGTTGCAATTGCTAAAGAAAATTTTAGCGGAATGGTTATTGCTGGCAAGATGCACGGTGCCGGAGTAGACGAGTCAGTGGTTAGTAAAGAAGCAGCAGCAGAATTTTTAGACGCAGGTGCTGATGTACTTCTCGTTCCTGCCATAGGTACAGTGCCAGGATTAGATGAAGCAGAACTAAAGGGCATCGTGGAACTAGCTCATAGCCGTAATGGGTTAGTGATGAGTACAATTGGGACAAGCCAAGAAGGCAGCGGATCTGGTTTTCTTGAAAATATTGCTATTCGCAATAAGATATGTGGCGTTGATATTCAACATATTGGCGATGCTGCCTGGGGCATTCAATCTCCATTTGAAAACATTTATCCTTTGAGTAAAGCAATTCGTGGAGAAAGACATACAATTCAACGAATGGCACGTTCTATTAATCGTTAAGTAAATAAACATCGCAAATTGGTTAATTTTCCAATTGCGATGTTTATTTTTTTGGAATTATAGCTAAAATTCTTAAATACTCATACGATATTGCGAATCGTAACTTATTTTGTTAGTATACAGTATTGTTTATATAATTTTTCAGAATATTCCGAACGAAAGACTTGCAACTTGTTTTGGAAATGTAGTAGTTATTAAAAAGTAGAGGATGGAAGCGATGGACTATAAGAATGTAGCAAGGGAGATCTTAGAAAATGTTGGTGGAGCAGAAAATGTAGAACACTTGACTAATTGTGCAACTAGATTGCGTTTTACCTTATATGATAATGATTTAATCAATACAGAACAGTTAAACAAAATTGACGGCGTGATCAATGTGGTAAAAAGTGGGATGCAGTATCAAATTATTATAGGACCTAATGTTGGGAATGTCATGATGGAAATAGAAAACATGGGCATTAGTGTAAAAGGGGTTGAACAAAAGAAAGCAGCAAAACATTCTAGGCTTGATCGATTTTTTGATGTTATTTCAGGGATATTTACTCCGATCATCCCGGCTTTAACAGCTGCTGGTATGTTAAAAGCAGTATTGGTTTTACTCGATTTTTTTAATTTATTGGGAGCAACTTCTTCTACTTATCTGTTTTTTGAGTTTGTTTCAGATTCAGCTTTTTATTTCTTACCGATATTTGTTGCTATTTCAACAGCAATGAAATTTAAAACGAATTTATTTATTGCAGGAATTCTGGGAGCGGCTCTGATCCATCCAACCTTTGTTGAATATGTAGCCAAAGGAGACTCGGTTTCTCTATTTGGTTTAGATGTACCACTTGTGTCTTATATTTCTGGGGTCATCCCTTCAATTTTAGCAGTATGGTTCATGAGCTATGTTGAAAGATTTGCTGATCATGTATCCACCTAAAGCGGTCAAGTTTTTGCTTAAGCCACTTCTAACTGTTTTAATTGTTACCCCAATTACTTTTTTTGCTTTTGGGCCCATAGGCGCATATATTGGAGACATTTTAGCTTCTTCCTTTGATAGTTTAAATCAAGTTGCTCCTTGGTTAGTTGCTACTTTAATGGGTGCTTTTTTCCCGCTTTTAGTCATGACAGGAATGCATTGGAGTTTTGTCCCTGTTGTTGTGGTTCAATCTTATGCTACTTACAGCTATGAAGCGATTATGGGCCCTGGTAGTTTTGTGTCTAACATTTGTCAGGGGGCGAGCGCATTAGCTGTTGGAATAAAAAGTAAAAATACGAAACTGAAGCAACTTGCTTCTTCTGCGGGTATTACTGCGTTATTAGGTATTACAGAACCAGCAATGTTTGGTGTAACGTTAAAAGTTAAAAACGTTTTATACTGTGTAATGGCTGGGGGAGCAGCAGGCGGGCTTTATTCTGGATTACAAGGCGTAGTTCGTTATACTTCAGGAACGCCAGGTTTAGCTAGTTTTGCTGTATTTATTGGAAAAAATCCAATGAACATTGTCCATGCTTTTATTTCAGTTGGAATTGGTTTTTTAGTAACGTTTGTTTTGACTTGGTTTTTTGCCGACGTAAAAAAAGCAGACGCAGAGGAATAGGACGTATTTTTTATCATAGTATTACAAGCTCAACCATGGTATACTCCTATTTAAAAATAACTGAAAGAAGGAATGGCGATGAATTTAGAAGAAGCAAGAAAACTGATTGATCAAGCAGATAAAGAGTTGGTGCCTTTGATTGAACAACGGATGAATGCGGTAGTGGAAGTGGGCAAATACAAAAAAGAACACAATTTACCCGTTTTAGATGAGAGCCGTGAAAAGGCTGTGTTGGACAAAATTGGTAGCTATACAGAAAATAAAGACTTTGAAGATTCAGTTCGTAAAATTTTTCAAGCGATTATGGATACGACAAAAGAGTATCAACAAGAAAAAATTATTGATAAAGAATAGTTTTTTGAGTGGTCATTAGCGAATTTTAGTGTCGTAATATAGTTGAAAGAAGTTGGAAATTTTATGAAAAATAGGAAAACGCCAATTATGGTTTTCGCTTTACTTGCGATTTTCTTATTCCGTTTTGTTCCGGCGCCAGCAGGGTTAAGCTCGGATGGTATGCAGGTTGTCGGAATCTTTTTAGGAACATTGTTACTATGGATTTTTGTTGGAATTGATTGGCCGAGTTTGTTATGTTTGGCAGCATTAACGCTGGTTCCAACGTTGGATCCAGCACAAGTTTTTGCCTCATCTTTTGGAAATGAAACATTTACCTTTTTACTTTTTACCTTCATGTTGACTTATGCATTATCGCAGACAACTATCATTAAGCGCATTGCATTAACTTTTATTACAAGTAACTGGGCACAAAAGGGTGCTTGGCAGCTGGCGCTATTATTTTTGTTATCGGTATTGTTGATGGGGCTATTTATTTCACCAACGGTTTTATTTTTTATTATGCTGCCGATTTTAGAAGAAATCTATGAAATTTTAAGCCTTAAAAAAGGGAGCTCTTTTGCTTCTATGCTAATGATTGGTTTAGTGGTTTCTTGTTCCTTATCGTCGGGTATGACACCGATTGCCCATGTTTTTCCGGTAATTGCATTAGGCGTTTTTGAATCAATTGCTAATGTGACAATAAGCTATGCAGGTTATATGGCTTTTGCGATCCCAGCAGGGTTATTGATCTTTTTGTTCATGTTATTACTTTTCCGTTTTGTTTTAAAACCTGATATGACACAATTTAAACAATTAAATAAAGCGGATTTTAAACAAACAGTATCTGACCCAATTACTAAACGCGAAAAAATCATCTTGTTCGTTTTTACTGTTGTTATTTTATTATGGGTGGCACCAGGCATTATCGCACCGATTCTACCAGGTGTAGCGGAGCTAATTGAAAGTTTTGGGACAGCAATACCGCCACTTGCTGGAGTTGTTGTTTTAGCAATGGTACGTTTAGAAGGTAAACCATTACTAGTTATTAATGAAGCCATCACTAAAGGAGTTTCTTGGCCAAGCTTGATTATGGCTGCTTCAACTTTAGCTATCGGCAGTGCGCTAACTAATGAAAAAATTGGTTTGATTGCTTATGTATCAAACGTTATGGCGCCCATTGCACAAGGGCTTGCACCGTTGTTGATTGTTGCACTGTTCATTACTTGGGCAACGTTTGAATCCAATATCGGATCGCACATGGTTACGGCTCAAGTTGTCACTTCTGTGGCTGTGCCTATTGCACTTTCTTCCAATGCGATCGAAGCAGCATCGTTGGCCGCAGTAATTGGTTTGGTAGCATCGATCGGCTCAGCAACACCGCCTTCGATGCCATATGTCGCTATCGCTGGGTCATCAGGCTGGACCAACACGGTGCAGATGCTGAAATATGGCATGTTAATCGCTGTAGGTACGATCTTTATTGCGTTACTGATCGCCTATCCGTTAGCGAATGTATTTATTAATGTATAGTTTAAAACATCCAATAAGCTATTATAGCTTTTTGGATGTTTTTATTTAGCTAAAATCAAAGATTATTAAAATTGATAATCTCATCGCACCATTCGGAGGATAGCTCGACATCATGGGTAATGATCGCTATGATCGCCTCTGTTTCTTTCAACATATTTAATAATTCACCAAAACGTTGCATATTAACATAGTCTAAGCCGCTGGTAGGCTCATCAAAAATGATCAATTTTTTTCCCGATAACATGGCAGATGCGATGGCAACTCGTTGTTTTTGACCGCCGGATAAACTCATAGGATGGCGTTCTTCTACGTCCAACAGATTAAATTTTTCTAATACATGATTTTTTTGTTCAGGGTATTTCGCATTTAGTAAAACTTCTTCCGAAACGGACTCACTAAATAATTGGTAATTGGTGTCTTGCATAACTAAAAAACTTTTTTTCACTAATTCTTTGGAGGAGATTGATTGACCTTGCCATAAAATTTTTCCCGCTAAAGGTTTTAACAATCCCGTTAACGTATTCGCCAAGGTTGTTTTTCCTACACCGTTGGGGCCAATGAACCCTATAATTTTGTTTTGGCTCATTCCAATAGTAATCTTTGATAAGATGGGTGAATTTTTTTCATAACCAACACTTAAATCTTTTGTTTGTAGTAAATAGGAACCTTGGGAGACTGTAGAAAGCTGTTCTTTTTCTGCTAGCGTTTGACGTTTTTTTGACAAATCCATGGCTCGAAGGCCCATTTGTCCTAATTCGTCATTTGTCAGTTGATTAAACGCATCACTTTCCCATTTTTGGACTAGCTCGCCTTCTTCAAATAGCACATAGCGGTCAACTAAATCCTTGGTCCAAGCCAAGCGGTGCTCTGTAAGAATAATTGTGACGCCTTCCTCTTTTTTTTTCTTTATGATGGCTTTTATTTGTTCTACTGCATGGTGATCTAAATTACTCGTCACTTCATCTAGTACAAGCACTTTAGGTTGAAGTGTATTGGCAGAACCCATAGCAATTTGCTGCTTTTCGCCACCAGATAGTTTGAATATATCACGGTCAAGCAAGTATTCAATATCCAGTTCTTTAGCTGTTTCATCAATACGCTTGGCAATTTGCTCGGAAGGCTTACCAACATTTTCAAGAGGAAAAGCCAGTTCATAGGTTGTATTCTCAGTGAAATGTTGCGTTTTTGGGTTTTGAAAAACACTTCCAACCACCGGAACATATTCCTCAATGGCAGCTTCTCCTGCAACTAATCCGCACGTTTCAACATGACCGGTCAATTCACCTTCAATATAGTTGGGGCTGATGCCATTTAACAAGCGGCTAAAAGTCGTTTTGCCACTACCACTTTTTCCACAAATAAGCACACACTCACCTGGAGTGACTTTTAGATCAATCGTTTTTAAAAATGGCTCGTCGGCATGCAGAAAACGAAAGGAGCTGTTTTCACTATTGATGACAAGTTGTTTCAAAATATTCCTCCTAGATAAATGATAATGGGAACTAGTGCAATAACCATGTAGATAAAATCAACTTTAGTCATACGAAGATTGATAATGGATGTTTGTTTCCCCGGAATACTCAATCCTTTCGTTAAAGCAGAAATGGTTAAATCTTGAGCCACTTGGCTTGCATTCATTAGCAGGGGGATTAATATAAATTCAAAGGTTTGGATCGGTTGTTTAACAAAAGCAACTGGACCTCTTTCAATTCCTCGAAATGCCATTGCGTTTCTGATTTGACGATAGTCTTCGCGTGCTGTTGGGAAAAAACGAAAGATAACGGAGAAGGGCACAATAAAAAATTTAGGAAAATGCCATTTCTTAAATAAACTGATCCATTCTCCTGAATGTGTTAGTTTTATTGCATAAATTCCCACGATCATCCCAGGAATTAATTCACGAAATCCATTGGCAACCATTGAAAGTGGATAAAGTAACACAGCGTTATTGATATTGGGCAAAATAATAAAAGCGATAAACAATTGCAAACTATACACAATGCCAATTCTTAGGCCCCATTTAAACTGCTTACTTATAAAAAAAGGAACGACTAGAATAATAACTGTGATTACTTCGATAAAAATGCTGATATCTAAAAATAAAATGATTTGAGATATCAGTAATAAATAAAGGATTGTTCGCGGATCAAAATGAAAAGCCATTAGACAATTCCTGCTTTTTCGAAATGCTTTTTCATCATTCGTTGACCAAATAAGCCACCAATAATTGCTGCAATAATAAGCAACACAAAAACTACGATTCCTGTATAATCAGCAATGCTTGCAAAAACATTTTCAATATAAGCTGCATCTTTGCCGCGCTCCTTAAGATTTGTTACATAGCTATCTGTACTAAATAACAATTGAACTACCGGACCTACAGTGTTAAAGGAAAACACAATATAACTAAGTAATAACCCCATTTTACTTTTATATTTGAAAACATAGGCAATAATATCTGCAAGCAAGGCAGAAATAACGCCTGGAATTAAGGCGGAAGGGAATAGCCCACTTAAGAAGAAAAATATGCCTAAAACACTGCCCATAATCGTAATGGCACCAAATTTAGGAACCTTTGCCGCCATTAACATAAAGATTGTTCCAGTAAGCAAAGCTGCTAGAACAGGGGAGTAAGAATAGGAATAGCCCGGAATAAGCAGGACCACCAGCATTTCAGCAATCCCAACTAATACAAAATATAATGCTGAATAAATTCCTATAGAAATTAAATCTGTTGTACGTATTGTTTTACTTTTATTTTTACTCATAGTTACCTCCAAATGAATCTTTTACGTATTTCATCCGTTTATTATACGCCAGTTATCGGTTAAATTACAGGAGGTTAGCGTTCATTTTAAATTTTTAATGATAGAACAATGAATTCCTGAGTTATTTATGTTTTTATGAAATAATGTTTCAATTTTATGTGATTTATTCAATCGATAATTTTCTTTTTGGGAATAACATTTCAAAAAAACCGCAAAATGATTGAAAGTGTATTTTGTAAACGCTATAATAAAAATGAGAGGAGGGAGAAGATGAAACCAGAAGAACAACCACTGCGAATTCCTAGACTTTCGATTAAAAGTAGTTTTTTAGTATTAGCTTCTTTACTATTAGGCGGAATAATTATCCCTTATTTACTGACATTATTAGGGATTGGTTTTAAAACAGGAGTCATGATTATATTACCTGTTAGTCTAGCATTTTCATTAGTGTATAGCCATTATTATTTAGAAACAAAGCAAGGTTTTTGTAAGCGTTTTATTGTAGCTTTAGTTGTAGCAACGGTCGCTTTGGAACTAATGTCATATGTCTGGTTAGTAGAAGGGTTTATCTTCTAAAACAAAAGAAAAGAGGGGAAATATGTTAGACAAATTTACCCAGTGGATTGAAAAATATCTGGGAGGGCCAATGGCTAGTATTGCCAACCAACGTCACTTACGTGCGGTTCGTGACGGGATTATTGCCGCATTACCCTTAATTATTGTAGGATCGTTTTTCATGATTGTTGCTTTTCCGCCACTCCCTGAATCCTGGGGAATTACACAATTCTTGACCGCAAACGCGGAAACGATTTTACTTCCTTATCGTATGTCAATGTATATTATGGCGCTATATGCCACATTTGGAATTGGCGCGAGTTTATCGAAAAGCTACGATCTCGACCAAGTAGCTGGAGGGATTTTAGCAGTCACTGCTTTTCTATTAACACTGGTTCCTGTATCCATTCCTGAAGAAGCCACTGAAATTGCTGGTGTTGAGGGATTTGTACTGCCCATTGCAAACCTTGGTGGAGAAGGAATGTTTGTTGGAATTGTTACCTCGATTATTGCTGTGGAAATCTACCGTTTGACAGATAAATCAAATTTCAAGATCACAATGCCTGAACAAGTGCCTCCTGCAGTTGCCCGTTCTTTTGAAGCATTGACACCTACGTTAATTGTTATTTTACTGATTGGTTCTATTACTTATTATATAGGTTTTGATTGGCATGCATTTATAGGAAACTTAATTAGTCCATTAATCAGTGCAGCAGATTCATTACCATCTGTTCTCTTATTAGTTTTATTGACAACGTTTTTCTGGTTCTTTGGTATTCACGGATTAGCGGTAATCGGTTCGATTGCACGTCCGCTTTGGTTACAATTATTAGAGCAGAACTCTTCTGCACTAGCTGCTGGAGAATCATTACCTACTATTGGAGCAGAGCCGTTCTATCAATGGTTTATCTGGATTGGTGGTGCAGGAGCGACGATTGGATTAGCTATTTTACTGGCTTTCCGTTCGAAATCTCAATACGGTTCGAAACTAGGAAAAACTATCCTTGCGCCAGCGATTTTTAATATCAATGAGCCTGTTATTTTTGGGGTGCCTATCGTGTTAAATCCTATTTTAATGATCCCATTCATTGGTGCACCTGTTGTACTAGCAACGATTGCCTGGTTTGCTACAAGTCTCGGTTTTGTAAACGCAGTAACTGTTACTGCTCCTTGGACATTGCCAGGACCCATTGGCGCCTTTTTGGCAACCAATGGTGATTGGCGAGCCGCTGTTTTAAATGTTGTGTTAATTATTATTGCTATTTTGATATACTATCCATTTTTCAAAGTTTATGATAAAAATGAACTTGCTAAAGAACAAGGGTCGGCTGAAAATTAATATAGGAAATTCGGGTTGTTTAGTTGCAGCCCGTTTTTTAGATCCAAGACTAAGTGCAAAGTTTATTGAGACAAGACTTTATAGTAATAGGAGTATAGTTTTCTTAGCTGGAAAAGTGATTCGTTTTTCATAGGTTCCACCATTATCCATAACTATTGGAGGCACATCAAGAAAGATGCCACCAATAAATTATCGATTGGTGGTACATCAAGAGAGTTGCCACCAATAAATTATCGATTGGTGGTACATCAAGAAAGATGCCACCAATAAATTACCGATTGGAGGCACATCAAGAGAGTTGCCACCAATAAATTACCGATTGGAGGCACATCAAGAGAGTTGCCACCAATAAATTACCGATTGGAGGCACATCAAGAAAGATGCCACCAATAAATTACCGATTGGTGGTACATCAAGAAAGATGCCACCAATAAATTATCGATTGGAGGCACATCATTTAATGTCCCACCAATATGTTTGCAGATTGGAGCCACATTGACTGATATCCCATCAATAGCGCTGCGATTGAAAGTTAAACTGCTTTTTTTTCAAATATTGAGAGCCAATTTTCACTTTTATTTATACGAAACTATGCAAGCAGTTCTTTTTTTCAAAAAAATTGTTTATGTTATAGTAAGAAGAGTAAGAACGCTTACATATGTATTTAAATAAAGGAGATTATTATTGATGGAAATTAAGCAAACGGTACCAGATGAATTATTGACTTCAAACGCACATGAGCTTGAGCCTGGCCAAGCGGAATTGATTGGTTATGCGAAAAGTACGGAAGATGTCAGTGAGTTTATGAAAAAAGCGAACGACGCAGGTAAAAAAGTGATCACGATTGGAGCACATACCGGATTAACTGGTGCAACCTATCCTCATAAAGATGAATGGTTTTTAAGCCTTGCCGAAATGGATCAGATTGTATCTTTGGATAAAGATACATTGACTCTTAATGTGCAAGCGGGTGTGACGCTGGCACAAATTCGTGATTATTTAGCAGATACGCCTTATTTTTATGCGCCAGATCCTGGAGAAAAGTCTGCCACAATTGGCGGTACGGTCGGTACGAACGCGGGTGGCATGCGAGCTATTAAATATGGTGTGACCCGTGATAACATCCGTGGTTATGATGTTGTCTTAGCAAATGGCGATATTATTCACGCGGGGAGTTTAAATCAAAAAAATAGTTCCGGTTATGATTTAAAAGATCTTTTCATTGGTTCAGAAGGGACGCTGGGTGTTATTACTGAACTGCAATTAAAGCTGATTCCTAGACCACGACATGAAAGTTCGATGTTAGTTGGTTTTGAGAAGTTGGAAGATTTAGCTCCCACGGTTTATGAAATTTTGAATTCACCCGTAGAACCGGTGGCATTGGAATTATTAGAGAAAAATTCGGTCGGCTATGCTGAAGATTATTTACAAGTGGAAATGCCAAAACAAGAAGGAGCCGCCTTCTTACTTTTGACCTTAAATTCTAATGATGAAAAAGCGCTGACACGCGAGCTGGAAGAGGTACGTTCGATTGTTAATTCAGCGGGTGCTTTAAATATACGTGATATCGATGAAAAAGAAGCGCAGTTAGTTTGGAACATTCGCGATCATATTTTAACCGGGATTTATGCTGCAGCGACTACCAAAATGTATGATCCAGTTGTTCCAACACGTTACGTTCCAGATTTAATTATTAAATCAAAAAAATATGCAGATGAAATGGCAATTTCCAGTGCGTTTTTTGGTCATGCTGGAGATGGCAACATTCATATTTGTGTCTTACAAGAAGACTATGACGACCTTAAATGGAAAGACATGTTGGTAGAATACGAAGAGAAACTTTATCCTTTAATTGCTGAATTGGGTGGTTTGCCTTCAGCTGAGCACGGGATTGGTTTAGAAAAGAAAGAATACTTACCATATTTCTATACGGAAGAATATATGAATACGCTGAAGGCGGTTAAAAAAGCACTAGATCCGAAAAATGTGTTAAATCCAGGACGAATTTTTGATTTGTAAAAAAGGGTTGACCTGTTATTTCGAATCAGGTATGATAATCACAATTATTAAACAAGGAGGAGAGCCATTATGCAAATATCTTACGCAAACAATGTTGTACAATCTTGGCAAAACTGGCGTAGTATGTTGTATTGATGGATCTCATTTATCCATAGATACAACGATTTAGACGAGCACTCTAAAACTTTGTATCTATGCCGGACAAAATCAATCTTATGGCCGCATAGATCAGTCATCTATGCGGTTTTTGTTTTTTAGCAATGATCGCAGGATTGTTGCTTTTTTTGTATAGTGAAAATAAGCAAGCAAAGCGATCGTAGTGCCTTTCATTTCTAGTTTTTTAAATAAAGAAAGTGAGGAATAAGGATGAAAAACAAAGGGTTGATATTAAGTGTTGGCGTCGTACTTATGATACTAGTTGGTAGTGTATTTGCTTTTGAGTTAGGAAAAAGAAATACAGGGAGTGCGCAAACAGAAGAAATGCAAACGGTAGGTATTTTACAATACGTTAGTCATCCTTCATTAGATGATATACGCCAAGGCGTGGAAGATGGCCTGGCACGGTCAGGTTACAAAGAAGGCGAGAATATTGAGATTGAATTTCAAAATGCGCAAGGAGATCAAAGTAAACTAGCAACGATGAGTCAACAATTGATCGACGGCTCCCCAGATATCTTGGTGGGAATTGCAACACCAGCTGTTCAAAGCTTGGCAAATGAAACCAGCGACATCTCTATAATGTTAGGTGCTATTGCAGATCCAGTTGGTAACGGTTTGGTTGATTCGATGGAAGAACCAGGAGGAAATATGACCGGCGTTTCTAATCAGGTGCCGATCGATCAGCAATTAGAGTTAGCTAAAAAACTTTTACCTGAAGCAAAACAAATGGGGATCCTTTACTCTTCTTCTGAAGATAATGCGAAACCACAAGTTGCAGAAGCCGAAAAAGAAGCCAAAGAACAAAACTTTACGACAGAAAAATATGCCGTACCTTCATCAAATGAAATTCAACAAACGATCCAAGCAATGGACAATGTCGATTTTATATATATTCCCAATGATAATACAATGGCCAATGCGATGTCGACGATTGTTAATGAAGCAGATAAAAAAGATATCCCAATCATCCCATCAGTTGATATTATGGTTGAAGAAGGCGGCGTCGCTACGGTGGGGATTGATCAACATGAATTAGGCGTAAAAACGGGCGAAATGACCGCTGATATTCTTGATGGAGCAGATCCCGCTGAAACACCTGTCTATGTTTACAATGAAGGTGAAACCTATGTCAACCGAGAACAAATAGAAAAATACGACATTGATTTACCTGAAACAATTGAAGAAGAGGCAGAATTTGTGGATGAGGAGTAGAGGAAATATTTGTGTTACAGCTTCCGAGGTTATTTAGATGGAAACTTATTACTGAAAATTGTTACGTGGACAGGCTAGACGAAAGTGAAGCGCATAAGAGTGACAAAACTATGTGCTAAAAAGAAAATAAGCACGTAAGAACGGTAAACTAGTGGGGTTAACCGAAGCTAAGCACGTAAGAATGGCAAAGCTATGAGCTTAAATGAAGAAAAGGAACGAAAAAAGTTGATTTAAGCTAAATTAAGCACGTAAGAAGGTAAAAATAGTGTGCTAAAAAAGAAACAAGCTCATAAGAACCACAAAACAGTGGGGTTAAATTAAGCTAAGCACGTTAAATTAGCAAAGCTATGAGCTTAAATGAAGAAAAGGAACGAAAAAAGTTGATTTAAGCTAGATTAAGCGCATAAGAATGCCAAAACAGTGTGGAAAAAAAGAAATAAGCTCATAAAAATGACAAATTAGTGAGGTTAAATCAGGCTAGGCACGTTATTTTGTCAAAATTATGAGCTTAATTGGAGATAAGAAACAGTTAAAGTTCCATTGAAATGCTAATAAGTTATTTGCGAATAAGATGTTTCGAAATTCCTTACTGTGCAAACATTTGACAGTTATAATTTCCCCCGAAATCTGATATTATTTTGAAATATTTGCGTTCTTCCAATTTTTTCTTTCAGCTAAACGTTCGAAATATTCTTTCTTCTCAGCAAACCAATAGTCAAATATTATACCTTCGTTTTTATAACCTGATCGAGAATTTGGGCTACCCAAACGTTCGAAGTATTTTTCTAGCACGTATTCTAAGTAACGTTCATTTAAATCTTGACCAAAGAATATTCTTAGCTGCGATCGTTTCAAGTTTTGATTATGAAAAATTACGCCATATTCACAAATTGTGCGAATAAAGGCGATCACTTTTGCTTCGCTATACCCACAAGGACAGCTTACGGTATGTCTATTTTCGTTCATGTTAAATTGATGACAATTTGGACAACAGATTCCTTTTTGTAAAGTATCCATTTTTTCAAGTGGGAAAATCTCTTTTGTTCGATAAGGAGCGATTTCATAGTTTCGTATAGCAGATTTCCAGTCTTGTAATTGTTTATTAGTAGTATTTTGCTTTAATTGAAGTAGCCAAGTTGAAATATCAGTAAAGTTTAAGACTGTTTCCTTTAAATTATCTTCTACAGTTAGGCTAGATTCTGGGTTCATAAACGCTAAAACGCCTTGGACCTTCAATGGAATTTGATGATCATATAAAACGTTTTGGATAATGCGTACTGCGCGACGTAGCTGTTCAAAGTTGTTATTTGCTAAAATTTTTTCGCCAAGGTACCATTCACCGTTTTTGAAAATATAATGGCCTCGATAAAATTTCATATCGATCAAATAGATAATAGAGCCAATGATTAAAAGTTTATCAATTTGGACGACGCTACCTTGATATTCCAAGGTTATATCATCTAAGCAATCAACTTCTGCGCCCAATATAGATTCTACTAATAGGTCCATGTTTTCTTCGCCTATAACCCCGCGCTGTAATTTTTGTAAAAGCGCCTGCTGCTCGGGATTTAGTTTCTTTCTTGTGGCTAATGTTTCTAGAAATTGTAATTTATGCGGCTTTCTTCTCATAATGACCTCCTTAATTTTACTTTCATTAATAAATACGCAAAAAAAGGAGATTTCCATTAAAAAAGTTTCTCGTAAAGTAAATTTTTACGAGAAACTTTGATTAAAGCTAAATATTCAAATAATAATCCTCTTCTTTAAGTATTGGTTTGACTTTTGTAAAAAGATATTTAAAGAGGAAACTAAAGCCGATCGGAGCAGCGGCAAAGGCAATAACAGATTTCAGTAAAGTAGAAAATGTCCAACCGTTTTCTGATAAGTTCATATAATTAATGGGTCCGATTAAACCACTAAAACCAAAACCGGCTGACATTGGTGAGCCTTGGATATTCCACAAAGCAGCTAAGACGCCACAACATGCAGCTGTACAAATGATCGGTAACAAAATTAATGGTTTTTTTAGAGCATTGGCCATCGACATTTTAGGTGATCCGAGAAAATGGGCAAAACTAGTCCCTTTTGTATTGACATGCCAACCCATAATAGCAAAACCAAAACCAGTAGCACAAATCCCAATATTAGCAGCTCCTGAACCAATGCCGCTAAGTGAGATTGCCAAAGCAATCCCAACGGTAGTAATAGGTGAAACGATCAAAACCGAGAAAATAACAGCTAATAAAATACTCATAACAATAGGTTGCAAGTCCAACAATTGTGCAATGCCTTGGCCGATCCATTCAGTAATTTTTAATATGTAAGGCAGGATTAATCGCCCAATAATTCCAGGAATAATCAAGGAAAGAGCAGGAATAACTAAGATTGTATATGCTTTTAACTTATTTCCTAAAAATAAAAGCATACCACAAACCATAGCTGCCGTTAGCCCCATATTAATAATGTCGCCGGTACCTTCTAACAGCATCCCATCTGGCGTAAAATGAACTGCTCCCGAGGCAAACATGGTAGCAAGCCCTACAGCGGCAGATTGGATAGGTGGAAACCGAAAGTTGATACCAATTAAAATACCGATAACAATACCCATCATCGAATTGGAAAGATTTACTGCATTAAGAACGTTCACTAAAAATGGGAAGGTAGGTAAGAGTGCCTTACAAAGTTCGGATAACAAAGCACTTGGAATTAAAACAATGACTGTACCAATAGCTAAGCCATTTAAAATGTTCATGATAAATTCTCTTGGGGTTACTTTTTGAGTCATAGGAGACTTCCTCTCTGAAAATGAAATTAGATTACAAAAAATATTAGTGACTGGAGTAGTTATTTTTTAATTGGTAAATAAAAGAATAGCATCTTTTTCTGAATTTTGAAACATTTATTTGATTAAATAATAACGTTCATGTCAAAAGCGAACAGAAATTCTTATTTATTGTTTTCCTTACTATAAAAACTTATACTTACAGTAAGAATAAACGCATTTTTATAAAAGGAGTGAGCAAGAGTGAGGAAGGTTGTTTTTTACGGTGCAATTAGTTTGGATGGATTTTTGGCAGATGAAAAAGATCGGTTAGACTGGTTATTTGATACAGATTTGGCTGGAGAATCAACATATGAATCGTTTGAAGATAAAGTTGATACAGTTGTTATGGGGCGTATTACTTATCAAGAAGCAAAAAAAATGATGGGCGATGAACTATTTTATCCTGGAAAAGAGAAAATAATTTTTTCTCAAACGCAAAAAGGGACAATTGAAGAAGGACAGTTTGTTTCTGGCGATGTCACTGAAATATTAAGATCTCTGAGAGAACAGTCAGGGGAAATGATTTGGATTGTTGGTGGCGGAAACTTACTAAAACCGCTTTTGGAAGAAAATTTAATTGATGAATACTGGATTCAAATTGCGCCTGTCCTTTTAGGCAAAGGAAAGCGACTATTCGAAGAAGGAAACTACAATTATCGCTTAGAATTTGTAGAAACAACACAAATGGGTGAGTTGACTGAACTGCATTTTAGGAAAAAAGATTGAAAATTACTGAATTGATTTATAGTAAAAAGATTTTTCGATTTAAGAAATTATCGGATTGTGAGCTAGTCAGGTGTAAAAAGACTAACTCAATCTAAAAAATGAATCACACAAGTTAATAGCTATTTCTCTTCTCGTTGCTTTCTTAGCCAAAAAAATTTATACTTATTGAAACAATAATTTCTTTAAAGTAAGGAGGTTAAGAATGTCGTTAACAATCAAAGATGTCGCTGAAAAAGCCGGTGTTTCAGTGACAACAGTTTCTCGAGTGTTGAATGATCGGGGCTATATCAGTGCCAAAACGCGTAAAAAAGTGATGACAACTATGGAAGAATTAAATTATACGCCTAATGAAATGGCACGATCTTTTTTGTCGAATAAGACACGATTTATTGCTCTGATTGTGCCAACAACTGAGAACCCTTTTTTTGGTGAATTAACCTTTCATATCGAAAAAGAGCTTGCCCAAAAAGGTTATAATCTGTTCATTTGCAACAGTCTAAACGATGTCGATAATGAAAAAAAATACCTACGGTTACTACAAGAAAAACGTGTGGATGGTGTTATCGTAGGGTCACACAACATAAACATCAACGAATATGAATATTTTGAAAATAAAATCGTAAGTATCGAACGAGAATTAACAGCACATATCCCTATTATCCAGAGTGATAATTATTTAGGAGGAAAACTCGCTGCTCAAGAGTTGGTCGATAAAGGCTGCAAAAGAATATTATGTATTCGTGGAGATCAACACATCAAAACGCCAGCAAATGACCGTGCTACTGCCTATAAAGATGTAATGGAAGAGAATGGCTTAAATTATAGCTTTAAAGAAGTTCCCTTTCAATTTCAAGATCAAGAAAAAGAGGCGTTAATTGACCAGATATTTGCAGGAGAAGTTGTATATGATGGTATTTTTGCCGGTGATGATATTATCGCGAAAATGTGCATTAATAGCGCAATAGCACATGGAAAATCAGTTCCGGAAGAATTAAAAGTCATCGGATTTGATGGTACCAAAATTGTTCGTCAGTTAAATCCAGAATTAAGTACCATTATTCAGCCAATTGAAAAGTTGGCACAAAAATCAGTAAAAATTTTATTAGCCGTATTAAATGAGGAAAAAGTTAACCAAGTGACTAAATTGTCTGTAAAACTTCTAGCTTCGAATTCAACTAAAAGATAATTTTTAGAACACACTCACAACTGAAAACGTTGAGAGTGTTTTTTTAAATAAAATATGTCAAAGGATTGACATATGGTAACGATTGACATATACTTATTTCAGTTAATAAAACGGTTACATAAATCAAGGAGGAGTTGAAGTGAAATTAAAAAAAGTAATAGCTGTTTTGGGCATTTTTATCGTGTTTCTTGTTGGTTGTGGTAATAATGATGATTCTGAAAATGCAGCTAATGATCAGACAATATCAGTTTGGGTTCATGTTTCTCGTGAAGAACCAGAAGGTCAAGCAATGGAAGAATCAATCGAAAGATTCAACGAAAGCCAAGATGATTATACGGCAGAAATTCAATTTATTCCACGTTCTGGCTCTGGAGGAGGGTATGAGGATGTAATCAATGCGGCGCTCACGACAGATACATTGCCTGACGTTTTAACTGTAGACGGTCCAAATACTGCTGCTTATGCTCAATCAGAGATCTTACAACCTATTGATCAGTACGTTTCTGATAAGGATGACGTTTTACCTAGTATTATTGAACAAGGTATGTACGATGATCAATTGTATTCGATGGGGTATTCTGAATCTGGTATTGGTTTCTATTATAACATCGATATGTTGGAACAAGCTGGAATAGATACAGATGCTCTACCAACTGTTGACGAACCTTGGGATTGGGACGAGTTCAATCATATGCTGGAAACGTTACATGATCATTATAAAAAACCCATTTTAGATATGGGATTTGATGATCAATCAGAATTTTTGTTATATGCTTACACGCCATTTTTGTGGTCAAATGGAGGGGAAATAACTAATGAAGAGCAAACAGAAGCAGTTGGTTATTTTAATTCAGAAGAATCACATGAAACATTCTCATTTATCCGTCAGCTTGTTGAAAACGACTATTCGACTATTTCTCCAGTTGAATATGGATTTCATACAGGAGAATATGCATTGCTGATGAGCGGTTCTTGGACTATGCAAGAACTAGATGAAGAATATCAAGATATTAACTATGGGATTATGCCTTATCCGGTCTCTTCAAACACGCATGAGCTAGTCAGTCCTACTGGAAGTTGGGCATATGGTATGTCTGGTACTACAAGTAATCCAGAGGGAGCAGGAGCGGTAATTGACTTTTTGACACAAGAAGAACAAATGTATCAAGTCAGTATGGCTAATAGCGTATTGCCTGCTAGATATTCAGTTGCAGAACGTATGGTAGAAGAGGTTAGCGAACCGATGCAATTATTAATTGAGCAAAACACTAAAACTGGTCGCGCTCGTCCATCTATTGTGAACTATCCGCAAGTTAGCCGAGCCTTCCAAGAAACGGTTACAGAAACCACTTATTATGATTATAGTCCTGATTTACAAGAGATACTTGATACTAAAGCCCAAGAAATCGAAGTGTATTTAAATCAAGAAAATTGATAAAAGGAGGTAAAACATGAATACTGTGAAACAATTATTTGTAAGAAAAAAAGTACCGCATATAAACGTCAAAGACAATTTAACAGCTTACTTGTTTTTAGCACCATCATTAATTATTTTAGGGCTATTCTTATTTTATCCTGCATTAATGTCGCTTTATTACTCACTTACAGATTACTATTTATTAACGCCTCAGTTAACTGAATTTATCGGTTTAGATAATTTTAAAAATCTTTTATCTGACCCGCTGATGCGAAAATCGCTAATGAATATTTTTAAATTTGTGATCTTAATTTTACCTATTCAAGTAGGAACAGCTCTGGGGTTAGCTTTACTAGTAAATAACCAACGAAAGAGCACTATTATTTATAAGGTAGCTTATTTTTCTCCAGTTGTTATGTCATTAGCCGTTATTTCTATTTTATGGCTCTATTTGTTAAATCCTTCTAGTGGTTTAATTAATGAAGTACTATCTAATTTTGGCATTTCAGCTCAACCTTTTTTGACTAGCCCAACACAGGCTATGTATGTGATCGTTGTAATTTCTGCTTGGCAAGGCGCGGGGAATCAGATGTTAATTTTTTTAGCTGGATTACAGAATATTCCCTCTTCAATTTACGAAGCTGCGCGGATTGATGGAGCCGGCCGTGGGAGACAGTTTTGGAATGTCACTTTACCCATGTTAAAGCCAACGTCTTTAATGATTTTAACGACAACGTTGATCGATGCCTTTAAATTAATTATTCAACCTATGGTAATGACTCAAGGTGGTCCATTAAATTCAACAATGACACCTGTCTACTACATTTATCGGACTGGTTTTACTGATCGTCAGCTTGGTTTTGCTAGTGCAATGACGGTATTATATGGTGGTTTAATAATTGTATTTACTGTTCTTCAACGTAAATTTGTTGGAGGTGATACAAATGAATAGTAATAAAACAACACGAGTGCTTTTCCATATTTTAAGTATCTTATTAGTGATATTATTTATTTTTCCTTTGATATGGATGATTGTATCTTCCTTAAAACCTGAAGCAGAGGTTTATGATAATATGGGGTCATTGCAAGCATTTTTACCAAGCAATCATATTAGTGAATGGTTTGGAGCTTATGAAAGTGTTTTTTCACGTTTTTCCATTTTCCGCTATATTTTAAATAGCGTCTTTTACGCGTTTAGTGTCACGATAGGTTCAATCATTGTTAATTCGCTTGCAGGATATGCATTTGCCGTTTTAAACTTTCGTTTCAAAAAATTGTTATTTGGTTTAATGATTGGTCTATTAGCGATCCCTGGTGAAACCATTCTGATTACGAAATTTGTGGTTACCCAAAAACTTGGGATACTCGATACGCCGTTGGCTGTTATTTTACCTTTAATGGCAACACCGCTATACATTTATATGTTCACGATTTTCTTTCGAGCGATTTCCACTGAGTTGCAAGAATCGGCGGTTTTAGATGGGGCTAATAAATTTCAAATTTATTGGAAAATTATGTTACCTATGTCAAAACCTGCCGTTGCCACAGTAGGGACGTTATCATTTATTATGAGTTGGAATGATTACATTTGGCCACTTATGGTCCTTACGAATGCTGATCGTTACCCATTACAAGTAGCTATAACCAATATCAATAACACGGAACCGGTCTACATTAATCAAGTGATGGCCATTCTAACTTTATCGACTATACCATTAATTTTAATTTATGTGTTTTTCCAAAAATATCTGGTGCAAGGTTTAGGCGCATCTGGAACAGGAGAGAAGTAATTTATGTATTCAATTGAAAAAGCAAATCAATTTATCCAGGATAATAAGCAAGCAGTCAATCAGCAGTTTTATCCAAACTATCATTTTGCGCCACCTATTGGCTGGGTCAACGATCCAAATGGGGTAACTATTTTCAATAATGAACTTCATTTGTTTTATCAACATTACCCTTATGAAGCAGAACATGGTCGCATGCATTGGGGTCACGCTAAAAGCCGAGATGGTTTGCATTGGGAGCATTTGCCGGTAGCATTGGCGCCAGATCAATCTTATGACCAAGGCGGAGTTTTTTCCGGGAGTGCCATTGAAAAAGATGGCAAATTGTATGTCATGTATACGGGACATCTACCAGATGCTACTGATAACACGAAAACGAGACAAAATCAGAATATCGCCATTTCAGAAGATGGTATTACCTTTAAAAAATATAAAGGAAACCCAGTATTAGCGGAAAAAGATGTACCAAAAGGTTCGTCAATTATCGACTTCCGTGACCCAAAGATCTTTGAAAGAGAAGGGATATATTATTGCGTTATTGGTTCTAAAACGGTAGATGATAAAGGGCAAGTTTTACTATACTGCTCGAATGATCTATTAACATGGGAGTATGTTTCAGTCATTTTCCCTTATAATCATTATCTTGGGACCATGGTGGAGTGCCCAGATCTGTTATTATTTGAAGATAAAGCAGTTTTTATTTTAAGTGCGATGGATTATGTGGATGAAGCAGGTAAAACGCATTCTCACATTTCTTGGTTGATTGAAGGGGAGATGGATTGGGAGAAATTCGAATTTCAACAGTCTTCCATTAAGGAAATGGATAAAGGATTAGATTTTTATGCACCACAAACAGTAAAGTTGGTAGAAGGCGGCTATTTAGCTATTGCTTGGATGCAAAACTGGCAAGCCAATAGACCAACTTATGAATTGGGACATAAATGGTTTGGACAAATGACACTGCCAAGAGTGATTGATTATCAAAAAGGACAACTGCAGCAAAAAGTTCCTTTGGAAATTATGGATTTGATCGATATTAAAGAAGAAAAGGATAACGTGGGAGTAACAAATGAAGAAATTTCAATAGAGGAAATAAATTATGTTGCTTTTAAGATAGCAGCAAATGAGGTAAAATCTTTTGAGTTATTTTTTACAAATGAGAAAAACGAGTTTGTACAACTTCGTTACTTATCAGAGAAACAAGAATTGATTTGTTCGCGGGAGAATACTGCTTATCAAATGAAAGACGAAGCCGGCAAACCACTGGATGAATCAAATGGAGTTTCAATCGATCCAAGTAAGGAGCTGTTTGTTCAAATTTTTCTTGATCGTTCTTCCATTGAAGTTTTTATCAATGAAGAAGAATCGATCACCAATACTTTCTACGTCCAAAGCGCTCTTACAGCATTACAAGTGGGAACTGAGCATAAAATTACCTTCGAAAATGTAAAATTGGGGAAAATATAGGAAGTAAACCTTAAAACGACTGCACTTAATAGGTGTTTAGTCGTTTTTTCTCCCAATTTTCTAAGTATTGTATTGATTACTTAATCCATATTCTGCGGCTTAATAAGCACATGTTGCTATTTTGTAATAGAGATCGCTGAACTACTTTAAAGCGATCTCTTTTTGTTCTCTAAAAACTTTTCGCTACATTATTCGTTTGTTATACTACATATTTTTGTTGTTTCATGAAGGCAGACAACTTCTACGTAAATTTTCTCGATACCAATGTAATAAATAACTTTCCCAGTTCCTTTTTGACAGGTTATCAGCTGAATCAAGGCTGATCGGGGCGAAATTTTCGCATGGTAAGATCATATCGGTAATAAATTTTTTATCTGTAGGTACTAATAGTGATAAAAAGGGAGATCGAGTCTCTTTAATGCTGGTTAATAATAAATCATCGCGATCGACTACATGAAACTTTTGTTTTGTTTTTATATCTTCAAAATAGACGTTACCTTTTACAATTTCTGGATAAAAGAGACTTAACGCAAAATCATTGGGCCAATTAAGGAATATATATTTTTTATTTTTTGCTGGAAACCAATTTAACATTTTGTGAAAGATTTTTTTACCATGCTGATTCGTTAATAAATAATAAACACGAATGAGTTCACAGTAAACTTCATAAGGCTCGCGGAAATTTTCACAATGTCGAATTTCTTCAACTTCCTCTAGGGGAAAATAATAATCTCCAATGAATTTTGGTGACTGTCTTGCCCAATCATCTTCATAACGTAACATTTCTTTTATTGTTGCTAAAAACATCAGGTGTTCATCTATATTTGGATCATGTTCGAGAACATCTATAATCTCCTGCTGGATATAATCAAAATTAAATTGTGGGCGCTTGCTATTAACTATTTTTTTCATTGTACTTTCCTCCTTGGCTTTTGGCTTATTCTAACATGGCGGCAAGGAAAGCTTTCTAATACAGAAGGTCAATTTTTGGCTTTTTATTTGATGTAAACAGAAACAAGATCTAAACGTTTATGTAAAAATGATGAGTGTTTTTGTTATATCATATAAAAAGCCCTCGAACTTTAAACAGTCCGAGAGCTTTCTAATATTACTTCATATCCTTTTGGCTTTCGATGATTTTTCTTCCTTCTTCGACGGTTTTTTCTTTATCCTCTTGAGTATTTCTCATTTCTTCAGGGCCAGGTTTCATGTCCGCTTTGCCGCCTTGAGCGGTTGGGTTACTTTCATATTCAAAAGGTTTCCCGTCTTTTGCGGTTTTGCCTTCTACGAGCTCTTTAGATTCTTCGCCTTCAGAAAAGTTCATAAGAGTATGGCTGAATTCTGTATGTTGTAAGTCTTGGGTACCGTGTGGAACCACGACGCCATATTTTTCTTCTAATTCTTCTTGTGCTTGGATAAATTGCAGTTGATGTTGTGTTTCTCGAGCCATTAGATAACTTAACATATCACGTATACCTTTATCTTTTGTCATATGGTATAAGCGAGTGACCTGCAAGCGTCCCATAGATTCACGCGTAACATTGTAGCGCATATCTGCTAACAAGTTCCCGCTTGATGCCGTGTATCCAGCATTCCATGGCGTACCATTAGGATTATTAAGGCTAGCATTTAATCCACTTACGACAGCTTGGTTTGGATCCATGCCACTCATAACTGCAGCGAGTGCAGGATCTCCGCTTTGGTAAACATTTTCTTGGATATTTACCGGCGCATCTTCAAGCAAGTGCCCGATCATAGTAGCAAGCATTTCTACGTGACCGATTTCTTCTGTACCGGTATCTAGTAGTAGATCTCTATATTTTTCGTTACCTACCGTACTCCATCCTTGTGTCAAATAGGACATCATGCCTGTCATTTCTCCCCATTGCCCACCTAAAGATTCTTGCAAACGACGTGCCATCAACGGATCTGGTGCTTCAGGTTTTGCGTTATATTGCAATTCCTTTGTGTGCTTAAACATCGTTTTCCCTTCTTTCTCATTATTGTGATTAAACGATGGGGCTGCTAAACACAACCTCAACTAAAATATAACACTTGTAAAAAACGCTTTCAAAAAATTCGAATCGAAATTAAACTTTTTTATTTTAACTTTTTAGTAGAAGGTGGTTAAAAGGAATTAGTAAAATTTTTTAATAAAAGGTAAAAAAAGTGACAAAAACAAGAAGAATGATTTTGCCACTTTTTACTGTTTAATAGATATTTTAATTCGTTTCTTCATCATTTACTCGTTCAATTGAAACAATTTCATTCAGGTCATCGATATCTAACGTTTCAGCAATTTTTATCAGGTAGTCGATATATAAAGATTCACGTTTTCCATTAGCTAACCGGCTTAATTTCGATTTATCAATATCTGCTTCAAGCGCAAGTTTTGATAACGACCAGTCTTTCTTTTTTAGCAGTTCATGTATATGCACGACCAATTTTCTTTCCGTATACAAATAATCAGACCCTTTCAAAAGGTTGTTGCGTATATAAGTAGCATAGGTTATAATAAAAGCGAAAGTGTTGCTCGTACGGTCAACAAAAAGTAAATTGTTAGCGTTTTTTTAAATAACAGAAAGGAGTCTTCAATGAAGATCCTGCAAGTATTCAGTCATAATGCATTAGTTGCGAAAAATGAGGATAACGAGTCAGTGGTTTTAGTTGGAAGGGGAATTGGATTTAATAAGAAGAAAGGGGATCGTATAAATGAAAACGCTGCCTCTCAAGTATTTGTGGAAGCCAAGAGACAGCAGCTAGATGAAACGAGCTAAAATAACTTATTTATCTTCGAGGGTAAGAATCTCACGAATATCACTGATATTTAGCGCCTCGGCAATTCGTACAATGTAGTCGATATTGACGCGTTGCCGTTTGCCGCTCGCAAGTTCACTTAGTCTGGCGATATCAATATCAGCTTGTCTTGCAAGTTCACGTAATGATATATTGCGTTCTTGTGTAAGCTCTCGGATATGAATCGCTAATTTCTTTTCATTCATTAAAATACTCAATCCTTTCCTGATTGCTATGTATATAAGTATCATAGAAGAGAACAGAGTAAAAAGCGTTGCTTGTTTAGGTAACAATGCGATTATTGCCATTTGAATGATGGAAAGGTAACAGATAGGAATATATCATTTAGCACAAATTTTCTTTGCACAGTTGTGGTGGAAGAAAATTTGCGCTTTTTTTAATATTTTTTATATACTTAAGCCATAGCGGGAAATGAAATAGTTTAGATGTTGAAAAATTTCTTGATAAAATTGTATTCATGTAATAGCAAAATAACTCCGATCAATAAAAAAGACAGCTAGACATTTAAAATGTCCAGCTGCCGGATTTTCTTTGTTTTATCTTTTCTTTACCAATACTAATTAACAAAGTGTCTTTATTTTACAAAGGTAAGTCTAGATTGTCATCTTCATCCCAATATTCGGAGTCTACTTTGAATTTTTCTGTCTTTTTAACTTCTTCCGGTAGGTACTCAAAAATCAATAATAGCCAAAAGTGTGAAAGGGTATCGCCTAAATAACGATCGTTTTCAGGTTCAATTTCTATGTCGCTAAAAATCACTTTGAGTGTTTCAAGCAACGGCAACACATTGGCTCGAGCAATAAATAGTTGCGGAAATGTTTGGATAACTTTAACCAGTAGTTGCTTTACTTCCTGTATATGAGGAAAATCATAAAGCATAGGATCTTGTTTTAATAAACGATCTGCAAAGTCAGTATCACTTTCGTTAACAAAACGTTCTGCTGAATAATAATCCGGAACAAAGTCGTCGTTAAACAGATCAGACATTGTCTCATTGAGTTCAGTTGATAGATTTTCGCGATACCAAAGAAAGAGTTGACTTTCCCATTCTGTTTTAGAAAGATTTTTGTCTAAAATTTCATTTAGATTATCATAATTCTGGCATTCCACTACAGGACTGACGATGTATTTCCCGTCTGTAGGTAATAGTAAGGCTAAAAAGATGGGCCGATTTTCTTGGATAGTATTCATTACCTCGTTGTCGTCTACGTAGATCTCATAACTTGTTTCGTCCTTCAAATTTTGAAAATAAAGAGCATCCGCTGTGATTAATGGCTGAAATAAACTAATGATATAATTATCTGGCCAACTCATTAGTCTCTCTACTTGTTCATTTTCTGTGGGAAGCCATTGTACAATTTTTTTGAATTCTTTTTTCCCATTTGTAGTTGTGAATAGATAATAATATTGTACGATTTGAAGATAATTATCAAAAGCATTCTTCAGTTCAGAATGGTACATAATTTCATCTAAATCGAGCAAGTCTAGATAATAGTTATCCATAAATTGCGTCACTTTCGGTTTCAATTCTTCAATGTGCGTATACTCGAATCTTTCCATGATTGAAGAAGCAAAAACCATATAAGGATTTTGGTGTAATTTTAACGTCATTTCGGTTCCTTTTTTTAAGGTTGTAAGATAACCTTCTTCAGACTGACTTGCTAACAGCTTTTTCTTCTCTTTCTTACTTTTTTTCATTTTCATCCTCCTTGTTCAAGTTAACTCATCTAGAGCAGCAGTAAAATTTCGTTTACGTCTACGCATTTTACGATATTTTTGGATCATTATTGCACGAGCATTTGTGACCCTATATTTTCTTCAGACTCACCCAATGTCACAATGAATATCTTTTTATCTATAGTTTAGCACGATAGACAACGAATAAAAATAAGCAGACATAATCTTATAAGATGAAATAATCTCCGCAAACGGGTTATTGACTTTCTTTCGCTGACTTAATGAAGGTACATCAACGAAATTAGCACCAAAAGAAAAATTATTGGAGGCAAGTCAGCGTAATTTGACGGATTTTACTTAAAAATATGAATAAACAAAATTATAGACGTTTAAAGAAAATACTTTTAATCCTTGCATTGACAACTGTTACAAATGGGATTACTTTTAGGTTGTTTGAAAGAGTTAACCGATTAAAATGAATACTATGTATAATTCAGCGAGAGCTCCATAATCAAAAGGTAAATGTAAATTGAAATAATGGGTACTGGGTTATGAATAATAAGATTTTAGGATGAGGGATAACATGGAGAAAGAAAAACAAATTGAAATTTTAGCAAATTTGATTGCAATAGATTCGGTGAATGATAATGAGGCAAAAGTTGCGGACTATATTACTTCTTTATTTGAGCCTTATAAAGATCGTGAGGATGTAGATATCAAGCGAGTAACTTATGCTCCAAACAGAGACAATTTAGTTGTTACAATCGGTAAAGGTAAAAAGGTTTTAGGATTTTCAGGTCATGAAGATGTTGTATCTCCAGGTGAATTATCTGCATGGGACAGCGATCCATTTAAAGCTGAAATAAAGGATGGCAAGTTATTTGGGCGAGGAGCTACCGATATGAAAGGTGGTTTAGCCGCTTTAGTGATTACTATGCTTGATTTTCTTGTGGCAGATAAAATTCCTGGAAAAATCCGATTATTTGCGACCGTTGGTGAAGAAACTGGGGAATATGGAGCAGCACAGCTGACTAAAGCGGGATATGCCGATGGTTTAGCTGGCTTAATTATCGCTGAACCTAGTAATGAAATGAAAGAAGTTGGTATAGCGTCTAAAGGGGTCATCGATTATGCTGTAACATCAATGGGCAAAGGGGCTCACAGCTCTAAACCAGAGGAAGGGATAAATGCGATTGATCATTTAATTGATTTTGCCAATGAAGTGAAACTATTAATGGAAAAGTTCGATGAAGTCGATCCGTTCTTAGGCAAACTGACGCATGTTCAAAGTGTCTTTCAAGGTGGAGAACAAATTAATAGCGTTCCTGCAAAAGCATTGATGAAGGGGAATATAAGGACCATCCCTACTTATTCAAACCAAGCTGTTTTTGCTGCATTAAATGGTTTGATTGATAAATTGAATCAGAAACCAGGCTACGACTTAAGTATTGAATACATTTTTCCAGAAGAAGCGATGTCTGGTGATGCCAATGCCGAACTGGTACAGTTAGTTAGAAGCGTACATGATGAAATGTATTCTGATCCAATGAAAGTAGTTGGAAACACTGGTGCTAGTGATGGCTCAGAATTTTTACATGCCAAAGGTAATTTTAGTATTGTGCAAGTTGGACCAGGAAATGATTCGGAGCACCAGAGTAATGAAAACATAGACATTGATGTTTTTAGTCAATCCGTTGAATTTTATAAGAAATTAGCAGTAGCGTTTTTTAACTGAATTCATTCAGTTTGGTGTTAACAAATGAAATTGAAAAAATAGTTGAGCCACAAAAGTAGATGTCCTCCTTTTGTGACTCAATTTTTTTATTGTTATTCAAGGACGATACTTAGTTACAGAAAATTTATTCTATGAAAACCGCAAACTAAGTATATTAAACAGAAAATAAGCACGTAAGAATATGAATCTAGTGGGGTTAACCCAGGCTAAGCACGTAGGAATGGCAAAGTTATGAGCTTAATTGAAGAAAAGAAGCAAATAAAGTCAATTTAAGATGGAATAAGCTCATAAGAAGTTAAAAACAGTGTGCTAAAGAGCAAATAAGCACGTAAGAATGACAAACTAATGGGGTTAATCAAAGTTAAGCACGTAAGAATGACAGAGTTATGTGCTTAGCTTTACATTCACGATAGTAGTATGACAAATTCAAATAAATTTTTTACTGGCCGAACATCTGCCAGTTGAAAGTTATTAAAACATTGCCTTTATAACGAGAGTCGATCACTATTCATATGAACATCTAAAATAAATTTGCTTTGACTACTTTTAAAGACGGATTTAGAAAATTCAAAGGCACGACCTTTTTGGTCATAAGCGACTTGCTCAATCACCAGAACGGGACTGCCTTTTGCTATTTCTAATGCTTTGCTAGCTTCTTCTGAGGCTTCTTCAGCATAAATCGTGCGATGTGCGTCGGTTAATTGTAATTTTGCCTTTGTCCCCAAATAATCGTAAACAGAACTTTGTAATATTTTTTTATTAAGCGGAGCAATATATACCGGCATTATAGCATGTTCGTAGCTGTATAATTGTTTGTTGATGCTGCGCACACGTTTAAATTCATACACTGGACTACTTGCTTCAATTCCTAAATTTTCTTGTTCTATTTTTTCAGGCAAGCGAGCATCAAAGTGTAAAATATTGCTGGTAATTTTTTGGTCGCGATGGGAATAAGTTGTGCCAATGGGTAAGTCCAAAGGTAAAAGGTCGCTTGAGTCATTTTCAATTTGTTTACGGACGTAGGTACCAGATCCTTGCTTGCTAAAAATTAAACCTTCATTTTCTAAGAGATTAAGTGCTTTTTTTAATGTAATTCTTGAAACATCATATTTTTTAGCAAAAAAATCTTGTGTAGGTAATAAAGTGCCGGCACGATAATGATTTGTTAAGATATCTCGTTTAATATCAGAATAAATATCATGGTATTTATACAACTTGTCCACCCCATAATCTAAATTTGTATATACCTATTATACATAATATATAAAAATTGTAAATATAAATTATAAAAGAAGTGTTTACAAATAATAAAAGTTATATATAATAGTTTATATAGAAGCGCTTTCTAAAAATTGACTTAAAGGAGAAAAGAAATGAAGTTTAATGTTGAAAAATTACAAGAACCTTTGCTAAAAGTGTCTTCCTGGGTTGAAAGTAATACAATTTTACAAGCGATTAAAAACGCATTTGTCCGTATAATTCCTTTTACAGTTGTGGGTTCTTTTTCTAATTTGATTCAAATGCAATTGGATGCATTAATTGGCAATCAAAACATTACGAATCCGATTGTAATCGGTATCAGCGAACTTTTCGGCTATTTAGGGAATGCGACCTTAGGCATTGTCGCTTTAATTGTCGTTTTTTCTTCGGCCTATTCTTATGCGACCGAATTAAAAAGGAAAGAAAAGAATAATAATTTAAATCCAGTTATTGCTACTCTTTTAGCTTTTGCCTCTTATTTTGTGATGGTACCTAATAATGTGAACTTTGATGACCCTAGTGCGGAAGTGATTGAAGGTTTTGCGAATTCGTTCTTTAGTTACGAAGGGATGTTTACAGGACTTATTGTTGGTATGTTATCTGTGGCTTTATTTGCTAAATTTGCACGCAGTAAATTTACGATTAAAATGCCTGGAAGCGTTCCACCAAACGTTTTTGATTCTTTTTTCTCTTTGATTCCAATCAGTGAAGTGTTATTAATTTTTGGCGTTATTCGAATTGCCATTCAATCGATGGGCTATGTTTCATTACTACAAATGATTTCAGAAATATTAATTGAACCATTGTTAACTGTAGGAACTGGTTTACCAGCAATTTTAATTGTTATTTTATTACAACAAATTTTATGGTTCTTAGGACTTCATGGTTTCAACATTGTTTGGGGTGTGATTTCAGCTTTCTGGTTACCGATTTATTTAGAAGTTATTGCACAATTTGCTGAAACACAAAGTTTTGCAGGGATTGAAATTGCACCAAATACCATGACGAACGTTTATGCTATGATTGGTGGTTCAGGTTCGACCTTTGGTTTGATTATTGCCATGTGGATGTTTGCTAAAAAAGGCGAGAAAGAACGTGAAGTAGCTAAATTGTCGATTATTCCAGGACTTTTTGGTATAAATGAGCCCGTGATTTTCGGATTACCGATTGTTTTAAATCCCATTATGTTTATTCCATGGGTTCTAGTTCCTATGACGAATGCCATTATTGCTTATATAGTAACAAGTCTTGGTTGGGTTGTGCCGTTAGTTGTTTTAAATTCAGGAAATGAACCGCTCTTTATTAGTACATGGGTTTTAGGCGCCTTCCATTTAAGTCCAGTTGTTTTAACAGCAGTACTCATTGTATTAGATATCTTTCTTTATGCACCATTTGTTATTCTTAACCAAAGAAGTCAACGCAGTCAAAATGCTGAAATGACTGAATCGTAAAATAAAGGGGTTAAAACCATGTCAAAAAGAATGCTAGCCATAGTATCTGTAATTATAGTAGGATTTTTAATCATTGTAGGTGGTATTTACTTTTTTAGAGACTCTTCTGGCGACTCTGTCAATAATATGGCAGGAAGTACAGCTACTGCAAGTAAGGAATACAATATCTACCCGAATCCTCATGCAGTAGAATATGGAGAGCAAGAATTAACACTTAATCAAGCGACGCAAGTTGTATATGATGATACGATCGATGATGTGACAAAAGATAAAGCAACAAGTATTTTTGCCGACCATCATTTGCCAGAGCCTAAAGTTACGGACGAGCCTTCGAACCAAGCCATTAATATCTATATCGGGACGAAAGGTTCTGATGGTCCAGCTGAACAACAGGCTCAAGATATTTTATCAGGCGGCGAACAAGTTTTTGACAATAATGACGCTTATCAGTTAGTAATCAATGAAGATTCGATTGCTATTCTTGGAAAAGATACGGATGCAGCTTTTTATGGACTGGCAACGCTAGATATGATTTTGGATCAAACACAGGATAATGCTATACGCCAAGTTCAAATTGAAGATTATGCAAATACAGCAATACGAGGATTCATTGAAGGCTATTATGGCATCCCTTGGTCAAATGAAGACCGTAAATCTTTGATGGAATTTGGCGGAAAATTTAAAACGACTTCTTATATATTTGCGCCAAAAGATGACCCTTATCATCGGGAAAAATGGGATGATCTTTATCCTGAAGAAGAATTGGATGAAATTAGTGATATGGTTGCTGTCGGAAAACAAAATAAGACAGACTTTGTCTGGTCGATTTCTCCTTTGGGTGAGGTAGCAGAAATTGCCCAAGATGAAGGAGAGGAAGCAGCCATGGATTTAGTAGATGAAAACAACGAGAAACTGCTAGCCAAATTTGACCAACTCTATGATGCAGGTGTTAGAGAATTTGGGATTTTAGGTGATGATGTAGGGGCTTTGCCGCTTGATTATGTGGTAGAGCAAATGAACGCTGTTTCCAAGTGGGCAGATGAAAAAGGCGATGTGAAAGACACCATCTACACTCCAGCTGCTTATAACTCTGATTGGGCCTGGGATGATGGCGAAGAATTGAATGTATTGGAAGAAAACTTTGCTGATGATGTTCAAATTCTTTGGACCGGAGAAACGACAGTAGCGCCTGTGACACAGGATACCATCGATGATTTTAAAAATCTTGATAACGAAGGAAATAAGCGCAGGGATCCTTTGTTCTGGTTGAATTGGCCGGTAAATGATGTGGATATGGAGCGTGTTTTCTTAGGTAAAGGGGATATGCTCGAGTCTAATGTAGAAGGGCTTTCCGGTGTGGTGACCAACCCGATGCAAGAAGCCGAAGCCTCGAAAATTGCGATCTTTGCTATTGCTGATTATGTCTGGAACAATGAGGATTTTGATGCACAACAAAGTTGGGAAAATAGTATGCAATATGTTGAGCCGAATGCAACTGCGGCATTTTCTATTCTTGCGCAACATATGACACACGCTGATCCTGGAGAAGGGCTGGAGGCAGATGAAAGTGAAAAACTCAAAGGCTTGCTTGATGGTACACTTGAGCATATCGAAAATGGAGAATCCATCGAGGACACAGCTCCTGAATTAATCAACGAATTAGAATATATTGCAAACGCAGGAGAAATTTTCTTAGACGAAGCTGACAATGAAAACCTAAAAGAGGAGCTGACACCTTTTGTGAATGCCTTACACGACATGGTACTAGCAGACGTTGAGTACCTAAAAGCACAAGAGGCAATCGATGATGACGATAGGAATAGTGCACAACAACATTATGAAGAAGGTCAAAAATTAAGAGAAGAAAGCTTAGATTATGATCGGCCAATGTTAGAAGGCGAAGAACCGGAAAAAGCCAAACCTGCGGGCAAAAGATTACAACCTTTTACTGATGAATTAGAAGACGCAGTCAAAGGAAATTTAGGTGAGTAGTGTCAGTGTGTTATAAACTTCCCTGATTTATGGATATCTTATCTGTAAATCAGGAGTTTATTTAAGGAACACTTGATAAAAGAATAAATAGTTGTAAATAATGATTGAAGGAGTGTCGTTTTTGAAGAAAGTACATGTTGTTGCCCATACACACTGGGATTTTGAGTGGTATTTTACCAGACAAGAAGCAAAAGTTCAGTTTGCCTTTCATATGGATGAAGTTTTTGCTGCTTTAGAAAAAAATCAATTAGACTATTATATTTTGGATGGGCAAATGTCGATTTTAGACGATTACTTAGCTGACTTTCCAGCAAAAAAAACTTTGGTTCAAACTTATGTTACTGCCGGGCGTTTATTTATTGGCCCTTGGTATACCCAAATTGATGAGATGGTAACCAGCGGAGAAGCAGTCGTGCGTAACTTGCGACTAGGGATGAAAGCCGCTGACGCATTTGGTTCAGCTATGGATGTGGGCTATTTGCCGGATTCCTTTGGTCAATCGCAAGATATGCCTAAAATTTATAATGGAGTAGGAATTAAACGTGCCTTGTTTTGGCGGGGGACACCTAAAGAAGTGGATGCTAGATACTTTTATTGGACGAGTAATGATGGTTCACAAGTGGTTACTGCCAATATCAAAAATGGGTATTTTGCTGGGGTGGACTTGGTCGAAAGGAACCAATTTAAGAGCTTAGTGGAGAATATAACCACAGAAACTACCAACGAACCTGCTTTATTGCCGGTAGGTGGGGATCAACGCCCCGTTGATTTCAATTTAAAAAAACGTGTTTCTAAAGCAAATGATGCTACCGATGAAAAGACGTTGTTTGTCGAAAGTAATTACACAGAATTTTTTGACCAATTGGAAAAAGAAGAACTCCCATCGGTCTCAGGAGAGTTTATCGATCCTTCCCTTTCCAAGATTCATCGCGGAATTTATTCTTCACGAGCGGACTTAAAACAATTATATGACCGTTTGGAACGCATGATGATTTATCAAGTCGAACCTCTATCTGCAGTGGCTAACCACAAAGGATTGGAACTTAAACAAGGACTGATCGATGATATTTGGAAGACGATTGCTCGTGGGCAAGCTCATGACAGTTCTGGTGGTTGTAACAGTGACAAGACCAATCGAGATATTAAGCAACGTGGACTGGATGCTTTGCAGATGGCTGGATCTTTGCGTGATTATTTATTGCGAAAAATGAGTATTTCAGTAGAAAATAGTGCATCCAATGATTTATTCATCTGGAATCCTTTACCTGTTGTAAATCAGCAAGTTCGTGAATTTAGTGTATCCACCAAACAGCCGAATTTTGCTTTATTCGATCAAAAAGGACAAACCATAACCTTTGATGTTTTGGACCAGCAAAAAGAAAATGCAGCCGTTTTGCGACGTGAACCTAAAGAAATGGCGGATAATTTTTATTATCTAACTAAAATTGCTTTTCCAGTAGCTGTTCCGGCAATGGACTTTCTCCAATACCATATTGAAGAAAATGAAATATCCATGTCAGAACTAGATGTTACGCCTGACTCTATTGAAAATGAACATTATAAACTAACTTTTAATGGCGACGGTATTGATTTGTATAATAAAAATAATAAAAAAGAATATCCCAACTTTTTAACCTTTGAAGATGGAGGAGACGAAGGGGATAATTATGATTACTCGCCTGCTTTTGCTGACTGGCTGCTTTCATTGGACTTTTCTGTTGCCCAAGGTAAAGCCGCACAAGGTACTTTTGTTAGTACTTTGCAGTTAAAAGGGAAATGGTCATTGCCATATAACCTAGCTGCTAGAAAAGAGCAAGTACGTAACGGTGAAATTTCTTATAATCTATGCCTGAAATTAACCAAAGACACCCAAGCTATCGATGTTTCCTTACACATTGATAATCAAATCCTGGATCACCGTTTACGTTTGCTTCTAGCCACGGATGTCAAAGCAAATTATTCTTATGCAGATACTCCTTTTGGCGTGATCGCGCGTCCAGTAGAAGATAAGCACTTAAAAGATTGGCAAGAGATCGGTTATAAAGAAGAACCCACTAGCATGCGACCAATGATCCATTTTGCCAATACCCACAACGATGTTTCAAGTTGGTCCTTTGTTAGCAAAGGAGCGAAAGATTTTCAACTCATTGGGGAAGACTTTCAACAATTAGCGGTGACTGTTTTAAGAGGTGTAGGTTATTTAGGTAGACCCGATTTACTCCGTCGCCCCGGCGATGCTTCCGGACTGCAAACGACTGTCGTGCCTACGCCAGATAGTCAATTACTAGGAGACTTTGAATTTTCTGGTAGGTTGCTTATTGAAGAAAATTATGTTCCAGTAACACTTGAAAATCATTACGTTCAGTTGACCCAAGAAAATCTTTATTATCAAAACCAAACGTTAAACCAGTTTACAACGCCTATTGAGTATTTTTCAATTAATCAATTGAATCATTCAATTGAACATCAAGCATTATTCGAATTAGAAGAGTTACAAGTTGTCTTCAGCAGCCTGCAAGCTACCACTGATCAAACAGGTTATGAAGTACGCATGTACAATCCAAGTGAGAAAGAAATTCCAGCTCCAGGATCTATTAACTGTAAAACATTAAGCACGATTGCCCAACTAAACCTGCGTGGACAACACTTGCAACATCTTACTGAGACAAAGAATCGTTATCAAATGGCTTCTTTTAAACCAGGAGAAATTCGAACTTACGGCATTTATCCGCAAAAAGGTTAGAAAAGAGGGATGAGATGATCGATCAGCAACAATTGATTACTAAAATCAGCATTTATGCTGATTCAATAACTTTATATTCTAAAAAAGTAACGGAGCTATTTCGTCACGCGCTTGTTGACACGATTACCAATACCGTTTCGGTGCAGCCTGATGGGAAAATCTTTGTTGCAACAGGGGATATTCCAGCTATGTGGCTACGAGACTCAACCTTTCAAGTATTGCCGTACCTTCAACTAACTGAAAATATCCCGGAAATAAAAGCATTGTTGCATGGCGTGATTAGCCAACAACTGGCTTTTATACAGCATGATCCTTACGCAAACGCCTTTAATAAAAGGGCTACTGGTGCACATTTCAGTGAAGACCATTCGAACATTCCAATTTCTGATTTAGTATGGGAACGCAAATTTGAAATTGACTCTTTATGTGCTCCTTTATACCTGTCTTTTCTATTATATGAAAAGACAGGATACAAAGAACATTTAACGGAATATTTTTGGCAAACGGTTGATCAAATTCTGGATGTTTTCATTGTCGAACAACATCATGAAACTTCACCTTACTATTTTAAAAGAACGGATTGTCCACCTTCGGATACCTTGCAAAATGATGGACGCGGTTCACCTGTAAATTATACTGGGATGGTGTGGAGTGGCTTTCGCCCAAGTGATGATGCGTGTGTTTACGGCTATTTCATTGCCGGCAATTTATTTATTATTTCAGTTTTAAAACAACTTTTACCAATTTTACCCAAAAGTTATGTAGAAATGAAGCATAAAATGACTACTTTACTTGCCGAAATCGAAAAAGGAGTGCAAGAATTTGGACTGATGACAGTTGGGGATGACGAGGTTTACGCCTATGAAGTAGATGGATTGGGAAATCAACTGTTTATGGATGATGCCAATGTTCCAAGTTTGTTGTCATTGCCATTTCTACGCTATTGTGCTTCGGATGAGCCCTTGTATAGAAGCACTCGCAAGCACTGTTTAAGTAAAAATAATCCTTTTTACTACGCGGGAAATTATCTAGCAGGAATTGGGAGTCCGCACACTCCTGAAAATTATGCGTGGCCAATAGCGCTTGCTATGGAAGGATTAACGACAGAAAATACAGCTGAAATAAAAGCCAAAATTGACTTAATTTGCGCAACAGATGCCGGAACTAACCAATGTCATGAAGGGATATTTGTTGATGAACCCACGCAATACACAAGAGAATGGTTTTCCTGGTCAAATATGACATTTTGTCAGTTGGTATTTCATTATAGAACACTTTGCCTCAAAGAAAATGGAGGAAAAAGATGAGAAAAATTATCAAAATAGGCCTTGTCTTCTTATGTGGCTTGGTTGTTACGGCTTGTGGCAACAACGGACAAGCAATACAAGCAACTTCGACTACAATAAGCTCAGAAGTTACCCAGGAACAAAAACAAAAACCGCAGTTTATGGCGTATTATCGAGCATGGCGGGATGAAACAATGCAGGGTGTGAATACTGAGTTGACGGATGAAAATCAGTTAAATATGAATGATATTCCTTATGGTATTGATATTGTTAATATTTTTAGTTTTGTTCCTGAAGGAGAAGAGGAGCAGGCCGAGCCTTTCTTTGAAAAATTAAAAAGTGAGTATGTGCTTAACCTGCACAAAAGAGGAGTTAAGTTAACAAAAGCAATTGACTATTCAGAATTACTGAAAATCAATTATCAAGACGATGTTCCGACTGAAGAAGAGTTTGATCAATTTGCTAAAGAGCTTTTGAATGAACATGTTTATGAATACGGACTTGATGGGCTGGACATTGATATGGAAACCGCCCCATCTGAAGAAGAAGTTAAAATCTCTGACGGAGTGATTAAGGCATTAGCACAATATATTGGACCTAAAGGTGAAGAAGGGACAGTTTTTGTTTATGATACGAATGCTTCTAATTTAGATCCATTTGAAAATGTGGCTGATTGTTTTACTTATTTGGGTTATCAACAGTATGGTTCGGATACTGATCGAACGGAAAACGCAGTGGCGGATTATGAACACTTAATTGATAAGGATCAATTTATGCCAGGCTTGGCTTTTCCCGAAGAACAAGATGAAAATCGTTGGTATGATGCAAAAGAACCCTACGAAACAAGCCATATGAAAGAATTAGCACAATATGTACACAAACATCAATTGTACGGGATGTTTGTCTATGCTTTAGATCGTGATGGTAGAACATATGAGGACGAAGATTTAAATCATATCAAAAAAACGAATTTTTTATGGACAAAGACAGCTATCTTAGAATCAAAAGGATATTCAGTTAAAGACGCGCAACAACTCGCCATTCATCACTGGCAACGAACCAGTGATTTAGAAGAAGACCAGCAAGACAAAGTAATCAAAAAAATTAAAGAAGCTGATTCAATTTATGCGGTTAATAAAATTCTTTTGGGGTCAAGTGATAGCTTTGAAGAAGATGGATTAAGTATTGATTATGATCCCATTTATGAAGAACAATTGATGCAAGAAGAGAAAGAATGAAGAACATAAAATAAAGCGATAAATTCAAGTTACTAGCTTTGAATTTATCGCTTTTTGTATAGGATAGAATTATATATTTTTACCTTTTCTATCGAAATAATTTTTATCAGATAGTCGTTATATAAGTATTCACGATTTTTGTTTGTTAAGTGACAGAAATTAAATTTCTTTCTTCTCACAAATAAGTTGTTCCTTCTAAAAGTTTATTGCACATACAAATAGCATAGTTTATAATGTTTATTTAAAATGTTGCCTTAAAAAACAACACTTCAGATATTTAACAACATTTTTCTAATTACTCAAAGGATTTCTGCAATTAGCTGATTAGGTTGTAGTAGTTGCTCAAAATTGTAAGAACATAGTGCTGGTTTTAATAGAATATAAGGCTAATTAAAAAGGGAGCGTATAAAATGAAAATGACATTTATTCAACTTTGCTGAAAAGAACAAGCATGGTTAGATGAAACAAAATAAGGTAACTATTTGCCTTTCTTTGTAAGGGCTTTATAAATGACGTTGTTGTTTAATATTTCAATAATTTGCGTAACTTCTATGTCTTTACCTTAAAGTAATCTAGGTTATTTCTTTGCATTGGTATATGATGAATGTAGGTTTTTATGGCTCTATAATAAGTGAATTTACTATGGAAAATTCTTCTGAACATTAATAAGTTGAATCTTTCACTTATATTAATTATAATACAACTTTTTAATGTCAGAAAAAAATAGTTGCACTGTCATTAAGAATAAAAAATTTCTTGTTTTAATAAAGAACCTTAATAGCCACGGATAAGTAATAGCTTGGAAAAGAAAACGCTAACAATGGATTGTTAAGCTGAGTTAATTATTTTTAAGGGAGGACAATATTTTATGAATTTTGAAGAGAGGGTAATTAACGAGTCTGCTCATTTTACAGATTTAGAAGACGAAATAATTGAATATTTTGAAAAAAATAAGCAAAATATAGAATTTATAAAAATTACTACTATAGCAGAAAAATTTTATACAGTGCCTAACACAGTTTCACGTTTATGCCATAAACTTGGTTATTCTGGTTTTTCTGATTTAAAACATTCAGTTAAAAATGAGAATAATCATTTTCTTTATAATAGTGACACTGAACAACTTTTAACAAAAAACGTAGAGTTGATTAATGAATCAAAAAATCAAAAAATTATAGATAAACTAAAAAGTTCAAAAAGAATCAATTTTTACTCAATGGGACAAACTGCTTATGTTACACGTTTGATTGTTGATAATTTTTATTCTATCGATTACAAGTCTTATTTTTGTAATTACCCCAATGAATTGCAACATCTTATTAGGCATGGCGAAAATGAGTTATTCTTTTTTATTAGTCTTTCTGGTGAAAAGAAACAAATGATAGAATTCGCTCAAGAAGCAAAAGACCAAAACCACCAAATAATTTCGTTAACACATTTGACAAATAATACATTAGCCAGATTGTCAGATGAAAGGATGTTTTGTTATTCTCCTGAACAGAGGATAGACGAATATAATGTTACTGATAAAGCGCCAATATTATTAGTGATGAATAAATTATTTAAAAAATACGCGAAACAATTAAATAAAAAAATAACGTTGGTGTAATATTACAAATACACTTCTTTCTAGGGAATGAAAGAAGTGTATTTTTTCAAAATAAAACATCAATTAAAATGTAAACGCTTATAATATACGTAACATACATAGTTTAGGTGGATTATATTTTTATGGTATATAAAATTGTTCAAAATAATTTACCTATTCTAAATATTTTATGGGAGGTTAATCAATGGAAGAGGAACAAATAATCATGCAGTTAATTTCAAATGGGGGAAATGCTCGAGCAAGCAGCATCAAAGCTGTTCAAAAAGCAAGACAAGGGGACTTTCCCCAGAGTGAGACATTATTAAAACAAGCAAAAGAGTCTTTGACGATTGCTCACAATGTACAAACAGAGTTGATCCAACAAGAGATTAGAGAACAATCGGATAAAACTACCTTGTTAATGGTTCATGCCCAAGATCATTTAATGAACGCGATTACTGTCAATGATTTAGCAAAAGAATTTATTGAATATATGAAAAAAGGATGGAGATATTGATGGCTTATAAAATTATGCTAGCATGTGCTGGTGGTTTTTCTACTAGTATGTTAGTTACTCAAATGAACAAAGCAGCAGAAAAAAAAGGAATAGAAGTTGAAATAGACGCCGTATCAGAATCAGCATTAGATAACTATGAGGATCTTGATATTATTCTGCTAGGGCCACAAGTTGGACATATCAAAGATGAACTGAAAAAGAGTTTTTCTATTCCCATTACCGTCATTAGTCAGATGGATTATGGGATGATGAATGGGGAGAAAGTATTAAATGAAGCTCTAGAACTTTTAGAAAAATAAGGAGTCGCGAAATATGAGTGTATTAAATAAGGATAAGTTAAGGAACTTCCAAAATAAAGTTCAAAAATGGATGGGAAAATTTCAGCGAAATAAATATGTCTCAGCTGTTGCAGGCGGGATGATGTCAATTTTGCCAATTTTAATGGTAGGTTCTTTTGCGGATGTATTGTTCAGCTTAAATATAGAAGCCTATCAAAATTTTCTTACTCAGACTGGAATAGGCGATGTTTTTAATATTATTTCTACTGTTACCATGGATTTGCTTTCTGTATATGTTGTTTTAGCATTATCAAATAGTTTAGCATCAGAATTAAAAGTGGATCGGTTTATGGCTATGATTTCTTCTGTAATGGCTTTTTTCTTAGTTACCCCATTAATTATTGAAGATGGTAGTTTTATTGGCTTAGATCTTACTTATACTGGATCAGGCGGAATGATTGTTGCCATGTTAGTATCATTAACAGCGACACGGTTGTTTTCAATCTTTTATAATAATAAGCACTTAACTATAAAATTACCGGATAGTGTTCCAGAATTTGTATCGAGAACTTTTATTTCGATGTTACCGATTTTTTTAGTTGCTGGAATTTACGCAGTTGTTAATTTATTATTTACTTTTACGCCTTATGATAATATTCACGACACAATCATAGAGCTGATCCAAATACCATTACAAGGTTTGGGTTCAAGCTTACCAGCAGCTTTAATCTTAGTTTTCTTCGCTGAGTTTCTCTGGTTTTTTGGCATTCATGGAACAATGGCCACAAATGCGATTTTATTTTCAATTTTTTATCCTTTTGACGTTGCTAACTTGCAGGCTTTTAGTGCCGGTACAGCTTTACCTTATATTGTAACAATGACTTTTATAACAAATCAAAAGGGACCAAGAGCGCTGGCGTATGCTATCTTATGTATTCGCTGTAAGAGCGAACAATTGAAAACTCTTGGAAAAGTTGGTTTTATTCCAGCCTTTTTTGGCATCAGTGAACCATTTAAATTTGGTATGCCGATGGTCTTAAATCCGATTGTATTTATTCCGCTAACAATGGGAGGGACAATAAGTGTTGCTGTGACCTATTTCGCTACTTATATTGGACTTATAGCGCCTCCGAATGGGATTCCAGTACAAACGGCTGGTACTCCTGAAATTTTTAGAGCCTTTCTATTAGGCGGTTGGAGAATGATTATTATGCACATAATACAGCTAATTATTCTTCTCGCAGTTTGGTATCCTTTTATTAAAATGATGGATAAACAAAAGTATTCTGAAGAATTAGAAATTGCTAACCAAAACTCATAAGGAGAAAACAAATGATAAAAAGCGCTGAAGTAAAAAAGACGGGTAAAGGTATTTATACTATAACTTGGATGGGGGATACTGAAGTAAGCATATTTTTACTAGATAACCAAACTAAAGAAGCTGGAAAGTTACTACTAGCTACAAAAGAACATGTGGTACAAGTCACAACGGTAGAATATTATCGTCCGTATTTCGTATTAAAGGACCATAATTCTCAAATAACTATAGCAACAAGGGTACTACCTTTAGAAGGAGCAAATAATTTTCGTGATTTAGGTGGTTATATCACAAAGTCAAAACAAAGAATTAAATGGGGAAAACTATTCCGGTCAGACCATCTACATCGCTTAACAGAGTATGACCAACTTGTTCTAAACGAGATAGGGCTTCGGACCATTATTGATTACCGGAGAGCAGATGAATATAGTGATCAGCCAAATAAAAGTTGGGAAGCTTTAAAGAATACATTTCATATTATACCTGAAGCAGAAAGAGCTGTTTTAGCTGCTAAAGCAAGTAATACAAAGGAAAAAGTACAACATTTGGTTAATCGTGAAGTAGATAGTGATGTAAAATTCGATAATTCGGGAAAAACGATGATTGAACAGGCAAAAGACTTTGTCCGGTTAGAAGAAAATAAGAAAAGTTTTAAAGAAATGCTTGGTATAGTCCTCGATGAAAAAAACGTTCCAATTGATCAACATTGCCGAGGGGGAAAGGATAGAACAGGGTATGGAGTTGCCTTAATATTATATCTTTTGGGTATTGACATGGAAACAATTATACAAGATTTTATGTTAACAAAAGAACTAAGAGAAACGAGAAATCAAAGAAGAATGGATCAATATTCAAATGAAACTAATGATCAGAACATTTTAGGTTATTTGTACTCCATGTTAGATACAAGACCAGAATATTTAGAAGCTTCTTTTGATGAAATGATTAAAGAATCTGGGAGCATTGACAATTATTTTAAGTCTGAATTAAATATCACAGAAGAAAATATCCGACAGTTGAGAGAAACATATTTAGAGTGAGAATTTAATTGCTATAAGGTAGCATTACTTAGTTTAAGAAGCTTTCTATACATAAAAGTTATAGAAAGCTTCTTTTCATTAGTTACAATATATTGTACGATTATAGGAGTTTCATTTAGCAACTTGTTAGAAAATCAAATAGCTAAATGAATAAATATAAAAATAGAGGAGGTTCACATATGGAATGGTCAAGAGAAAAGCGTTATCGTCGAATTGAAGATGTATCTTCTGAAGAATTGAATGCATTGGAAAAACAAGTGCAAGAATCACCATACAGACAAACGTTTCATATTCAACCTAAAACGGGTTTATTAAATGACCCTAATGGATTTAGTTTTTATAACGGTAAATTCCATTTATTTTATCAGTGGTTTCCTTTGGGTCCTGTTCATGGCTTAAAATATTGGTATCATGTTTCTTCAAAAGATTTAGTCTATTGGGAAGATGAAGGAATTGGCTTAAAGCCGGATACAAAATATGATAGTCATGGCGTATTTTCAGGATCAGGTTTTGTCCATGACGAGAAACTGTTTTTATTCTACACAGGAAACACGCGAACTCAACAATGGGAACGAATTCCTTATCAGTGTATTGCTACGATGGACAAAGAAGGGAATATAGAAAAAACGGAACAACCTTTTATTTCTGGTTCTCCGCAAGGCTATACGGATAACTTTCGTGATCCTAAGGTCTTTGAAAAAGATGGGAAATACTTTTGTGTCATCGGCGCGCAAATACAAACAGATGAAGGGAAAATCGTCTATTATGAATCAACTAATTTGCTGGATTGGACATTAAAAGGTGAAATACAAACGAACTTCCTGCAAAATAACGGTTTTATGTGGGAATGTCCAGATTATTTTGAAATAAATGATAAGGCAGTTTTGATGTTTTGCCCGCAAGGAATGGATGCACAAGGCGATGACTTTCGGAATATCTATCAGTCAGGCTATCTTTTAGGAGAACCTATTGATTTTCAAAATGATGGTAAATTTAACCATGGAAATTTCAACGAATTTGATCATGGTTTTGAATTTTATGCGCCGCAAACAATGCTTGACCCGAGCGGAAGACGGATTATGATTGGCTGGTTTGGCTTGCCAGATGTCGATAGTGTGACGGATGAATATGGTTGGGCGCACTGTTTAACATTACCGCGTGTTTTAGAGATAAAAGACGACAAAGTTATCCAAAAGCCTTTACCCGAATTAAAAGAACTACGCAAGGAAAAACATGCAACGAGTGTTTCTTTAGATCAGGAAACGGAAAAGTGGAGTGAAATAGCTTTTCGTACGTATGAATTAAAATTGACTATTGACGCTGCCAGTTATGGGAAAACAGGTTTAAAATTTAGAGTCGGAGCAGCAGAGGAAGTTCTTTTTTATTATGATGCAGATGAAAATAAATTAGTTTTGGATCGCTCAAAAGGTGGAAAACTATCTACTAAAGAATATGGGACTACTCGAAAGTGTGATTTTGATATAACTAAGTTTGACTTACGGCTATTTGTTGACGAATCTTCGGCTGAGATTTTTATTAATGATGGACAAGAAGTCTTTAGTACACGTTTGTTTAATGAAGAAATGAGTAATGGCATTGAATTTTTCTCTGAAGGACAAGCAAATATTGCGGCAACGACTTGGCGAATTTAATTGAAATTTTGGAAAAGTAAAATAACGTGTTGACAAAAACAAAGCGAAAGTATATAGTAAACCTGAAATCGATACCACAAAGGAGTTCTTTCTATGGCAACCATCAAAGATGTAGCGAATAAGGCTAACTTATCTGTTGCGACGGTTTCTAGATATTTAAACGATCATCCTTATATCTCAGAAGATAAGAAGCAAAGAATTAAAGCTGCCATGGAAGAGCTTGATTATACGCCAAGTTCGATTGCGACTCAATTACGATCTAAAAAAGGAAACATGATTGGCATCCTCGTCTCAAGAATAACGAATCCATTTTTTTCTTATTTAGTCGATGCGATTGAAAAAGAAGCGAAGAAAAATCATTATAATGTACTTATTATGCAAACGTATGATGATAAAAAATCAGAAATGAATATGTTAGAACTATTGAAGCAGCAGGTAATTGCTGGTTTAATCATGTGTTCAGTAGAGGGCAACCCTGAGACGATCGCAAGCTATCAAGAATTTGGCCCCATTGTATTGTGTAACGAACAAACAAGTGAGGCTTTGATTCCAACAGTCGTTACCGACCAAAAGCAAGCCGTTTATGATGCCATGTTGTATTTAGCTGATAAAGGGTATCAAAAGATTGCTTATTGTACAGGTGGTACATTGGCAAATGAAGGGCATGGGAGGTCTCGTACGGAGGGGTTCGAACAAGCCTTATTAGAAAAACAGTTACCAATTAAAAGAAACTGGATTTTTCGCCAAGTTCACACGAGTCAAGATGGGACTGAGGTAGCCGATAAAATATTGCATCTACCACGATTAAATCGTCCGGATGCTGTGTTTACAAATAGTGATGAAGTAGCGATGGGAATTATGGAACGAATGCTGCAAAAAAAATATCAAGTTCCTAAAGATTTAGCGATTATGGGATTTGATAATCAACCATCGACATCGCTATTAACCGTGCCTTTAACTACAATTGCTCAACCTGTGGCTGCTTTAGGTAGTGAATCAACGAAATTATTACTAGCTAAAATCAAAGGGATGGCGTATGAAGCTGATCAAGCGCAATTAAAATTGACGTTAATCAAAAGAAAATCCGCATAATAAAGATCGGATTTTCTTGTTTCTTTAACAAATGTGGTATCGATATCATACAAGAAAAGGAGTAAAATTAATGCAAGAATTAAAGAAAGACTGGTGGAAGGATGAGGTTATCTACCAAATTTATCCAAAAAGTTTTAACGATTCTAATGGGGATGGAATTGGCGATTTAAACGGTATTCGCCAAAAACTACCTTATTTGAAAGAACTGGGCGTCACCACGATATGGATTTGTCCTATCTTTAAGTCGCCTATGCATGATAATGGATATGACATTGCTGATTATGAGGGAATTGACCCGCAATTTGGGACCATGGCTGATTTTGATTTATTATTAGAAGATGCGAATAAAATGGATATCAAAATTATATTAGATCTAGTAGTGAATCACACCTCTGATGAGCACGAGTGGTTTCAAAAAGCCTTAGCAGATAAAAATAGTAAATATCGTGATTATTATATTTTTAAAGAAGGCAAAGAACGTCCAAATAATTGGCGCTCTCAATTTGGAGGCTCTGCTTGGGAAAAAGTCGAGGGAGAGGATGCTTACTACTTACACCTTTTTGGTAAAGAACAACCCGATTTAAATTGGGAAAATCCTGAACTAAGACAAGAAATCTACGCAATGATCAATCGCTGGCTAGAAAAAGGCGTTGCTGGATTCCGTATTGATTCTATTACTTTTATAAAAAAGGATCAAGATTTTGCTTCTTTACCAGCTGATGGCGCGGATGGTCTTGTCTCTTGTAAGAGTAAGACACGTAACCGACCAGGCATTGGAGAATTTTTAAATGAATTAAAAAGAGAAACTTTTGAAAAATATAACTGCATAACTGTGGGTGAAGCCTCAGGTGTTGACTATCAAGATTATGAAGAATTTATTGGTAAAGATGGTTATTTCTCTATGATTTTTGACTTTCATTATGCTGATATTGATGTGGAGTCGGGCACCGATTGGTTTAAACGTTCTCACTGGCAAGTCAAAGATTTTAAAGCCTTATTAGAACAATCACAAGAGACTATCCAAAAAGCGGGCTGGGCAGCAAATTTCATCGAAAATCATGACCAACCTAGAGCATTGTCTAAACTAGTTCATAAAGATTATCAAAATACTAATTCTGCTTGCGGAATTGCAGCACTGTATTTCTTTTTACGTGGCACACCATTTATTTATCAAGGACAAGAGTTAGGAATGCTTAATGCTGAAAGAACCCATATTGATGAATTTGATGATATTTCTAGCATTGATAATTTTTATCGGGGAATGGCAGAAGGCTATTCAGAAAAAGAGGCATTGCATTTTGTTAATTTACGTAGTCGTGATAATACACGTACACCAATGCCATGGAATAATGAAAAATTTGGCGGTTTTTCTCAAAACCAACCTTGGTTAGAAATGACACAAGAGTATCCTAAAATTAATACACAAAATAGTATAGTTTTGGATTTCTATAAGAAAATGGTTGACTTAAGACAAACCTCCGAAATTAGTTCAATTTTAATCAATGGGACGATCGAATTTTTATCAAACGTACCGGAAAATGTGATTGCTTATGTTCGCGAGTACCAAAACGAACGTGTTTATTCCTTTACGAACCTTGGTACAAATGTAGAAGAAATTACTTGGCCCAAAGAAATAGAACAGCTTTTTGTAAATACCCACGAAAACGAGTCAGATAAAGCGAAAAATGTACTTTTGCCCTATCAAAGTGTTTTATTTAAATAGAGAAGAGGGAAAAATATGGCAACAGATTATAAAAAAATAGCAAATGAAATTGTAAATGTTGTAGGAAAAGAAAATATTACTTCAATTACTCATTGTGCTACCCGTTTACGGCTCGAAGTAAACGACCGCAGTATGATTGATGATAAAGAAGTTGAAAATATTGATGAAGTGAAGGGCGTTTACTTTAATTCAGGTCAATATCAAATTATCCTAGGAAGCGGCACTGTAACTAAAGTATATAATGAAATAATGCAAGATAATGGTGATTTACAAGACAAAGAAACCAGTGTTGAATCAATTAAAAAAGAAGGAAACCCAATTCAACGCGGCGTTCGTACGTTAGCAGATATTTTTACGCCGATTATACCTGGAATTGTTTCAACCGGGCTGTTTCTAGGGCTAAAAGGCGTCTTGCTAGATGACAATGTATTAAATTTCTTTGGTACTTCTGCTGATCACATTCCTGAATACATTATGGTCCTATTAAATGTTTTGACAGATACTGTTTTTGCGGTTTTACCGGCATTAATTTGCTGGTCCGCATTTAAAAAATTCGGTGGTACGCCAGTTCTTGGTTTTGTTATCGGGATGATGCTGGTTTCACCATCCTTGCCTAATGCTAATGATGTTGCCAATATCCACAGCAATGTCGAGCCTATTATGGCTTTTGGTACTATTCCTATTATAGGTTATCAAGGAAGTGTGTTGACGGCTTTAGTCATTGGGATTTTAGGAGCTAAGTTAGAAAAAAGTGTGCGAAAAGGGATGCCCAATGCACTGGATTTAATGTTTACGCCTTTCGTAGTTATTTTTACGATGGTTTTACTGGGGCTGTTAGTATTAGGCCCGCTGTTGCATGTTGTTGAAAATGGCTTGGTATTCTTAGTAGAACATTTAATCCAAATACCGTTTGGTGTTGGCGGTTTATTGGTTGGTTTTATCTATCCTTTAGCTGTAATGACAGGCATGCATCATCTATTTATAATGATCGAAACCCAGTTACTAGCAGCAACAGGATTTAACCCATTGATTACGGTTTGTGCAATGTACGGATTTGCCAACGCTGCAGTCGCTTTTGCTGTTGGGATGCGAGCAAAAAATAATAAAGTAAAGGTCATTGGATCAAGTGCTGGAATTACCCAACTACTAGGTGTAAGCGAACCGGCGCTATTTGGTATTACTGTTCGTTACGGAATGAAACCGTTAGCTGTAATGTTAGGTTGTTCAGCTGTTGGTGGGGGAATATTAGCAGCTCTTGGTATTCAAGCAAATTCTTATGGTTTGGCCGTTATTCTTTCACCGTTAATGTATATTTATGAACCCTATCAGTTAATTAGTTATATTTTAGTTGGAATCGCTACTTTTGTCGTTGCTTTCATACTAACTTACGTTTTTGCCGTTCCTAAAGAATTGTTAGCGGAAGAATAAGTAGTTTAGTTTAACAGAAATAACGATTAAAAAACTAGCGAAATATTTTAGAATTATGCCAGCGGTAAACATTAAAATCACCTGTTTAAGTTCAAATGAAATTGTTTAAACAGATAAATTAAAGCTTGTAACCTTGAAATAATAAGGGTTATAGGCTTTTTATTTTTTGGCATGCTTATTGCTTATATAAGGGTGAGGTGATGTTAATGAAAAAAAGATATTTAGTGGCCACACACGGAGAGTTGGCCAAAGGGTTTCAGAGTTCTTTAAACATTTTGGCAGATAAAGGTAACAGTATTGAAATCATAAACGCTTATGTAACTGATGAGGACTACACTTCTCAAATTGTCGAATTTATTCAAAGTGTCGAGCAAGATGAGCAAGCAATTATTTTTACCGATTTATTTGGTGGAAGTGTGAATCAGAGAGTACTGGCAGAAGTACTTACCCAAAAAAAAGAGAATATTTTTATTATATCTAATGCCAATTTAGCTATTCTATTGACATTAATTGTAGGGAGTGAAGAAGAGAAATTAACAGATGCGTTGATTTCAGACGCAATTGAGGAAAGCCAAGTAAGGTTAGTACAAACAAGTATGCCAACAGAAGACGAAACATTTTTTTAGGAGGAGAAGGAATGATAACACAAGTAAGAGTAGACGATCGATTGATTCACGGACAAGTAGCCGTTGTTTGGACAAAGGAATTAAATGCCCCATTACTAGTCGTCGCAAATGATGAAGCAGCCAAAAATGAAGTGACTCAAATGACATTAAAAATGGCCGTACCTAATGGAGTGAAATTATTGATCCGTTCGGTAGATGAGGCGATAGAAGTTTTCAATGATCCACGCGGTAAAGACCGTCGGATTTTTGTCATTGTCAATAGCGTCAGTGATGCAACAAAAATTGCGCAAAATGTAGAAGAAATCGAAGCCGTAAATGTAGCGAACACTGGCCGGTTTGATAAGTCAGATCCAAGCACAAAAACGATGTTATTTCCAAGTGTGCAATTGAATCCTGATGAGCTTGAAGCAGCAAAAGAACTAGCAAAAATTGAGCAGGTGGATAGTTATAACCAAGTCTTACCTACAAATTCCAGATACAATTTAAAAGATGCATTAAGTAAGCTATAAAAGGAGGAATAAATAACTATGTTGATAGAAGCAACATTAGCTGCTCTTGCAGTATTCATTTGTTTTGCCGGAAACTATTTAACAGGACAAAGTATGATGGAGCGTCCCTTGGTTGTCGGTTTAGTTACAGGAATTTTAATGGGAGATATGAGAACCGGCGTTTTAATGGGAGCTTCATTAGAAGCGATCTTCTTAGGAAATGTCAATATAGGTGGTGTAATTGCTGCTGAACCGGTAACGGCAACGACACTTGCCACAACCTTTGCAATTATTTCTAATATTGAACAAAACGCTGCAATGACTTTAGCTGTTCCTATTGGAATGCTAGCTGCTTTTGTCGTAATGTTTTTGAAAAATGTGTTTATGAATATTTTTGCGCCATTTCTAGATAAAGCAGCCCGGGAAGATAATCAAAAAATGATTGTTGGTTTACATTATGGTACGTGGGTTATCTATTATTTGATCATTGCTTCTATCTCTTTCATTGGAATTTTAGCAGGAAGCGGTCCTGTTAATACATTTGTTGAAAATATTCCAGAAAGATTGATGAACGGCTTGAGCGCTGCCGGAGGATTGTTGCCTGCCGTTGGGTTTGCGATGTTAATGAAATTACTCTGGGATAATAAACTAGCTGTGTTTTACATTTTGGGCTTTGTCCTTACCGCTTATTTAGATCTACCCGCTGTGGCAGTTGCAGTCATCGGCGTTGTTATCTGTGTTGTTAGTGCACAAAGAGACTTGCAAATGCGAGATATTTCTACCAATGGAAATAACAATGCAGCTGGCCCCATGACCAAAGAAGAAGAGGAGGATGACTTTTTCGCATGAAATTACAAGAAGATTTAAGCAGAGAAGAAAAAAAGATGATGCGTTCAGTGTTTTGGCGTTCTTGGACGATGAATGCGAGTAGAACAGGTGCGACTCAATATCACGCAGTCGGTGTTATTTATACCTTACTTCCAGTTATTAATCGTTTCTATAAAACAAAAGAAGAGCGGGCCGATGCGTTAGTTCGCCATACTACTTGGTTTAATGCAACAATGCATCTTAATAACTTTATTATGGGTTTAGTTTCTTCGATGGAAAAGCAAAACAGCGAAGACGAAAACTTTGATGCAAGTTCTATTACAGCGGTAAAAGCTTCTTTAATGGGACCTATTTCTGGTATTGGAGATTCATTTTTCTGGGGAATTTTACGCGTCGTCGCAGCAGGAATCGGAATTTCATTAGCAAATACGGGGACTCCTTTAGGGGCTATTGTCTTTTTACTCTTGTATAATATTCCAGCATTTTTAATCCATTACTTCGCTTTATACGGTGGTTACTCTGTTGGAGCGAGCTTTATTCAAAAACTCTATGAATCAGGCGGCATGCAGATTCTAACCAAAGCGTCCAGTATGCTGGGGTTGATGATGATGGGAAGTATGACTGCTTCAAACGTTGATTTTGAAACGATCTTAGAAGTAAATGTTGCAGGTAGTGAAGAAACAATGAGGATTCAAGAATATTTAGATCAGCTTTTTGTAGATATTGTGCCTTTAGCTGTTACATTGATTGCGTTTTGGCTACTACGTAAAAAAGTCAATGTTAACTATGTCATGCTAGGTATTATGTGCCTAGGAATTATTCTTGGTTTATTAGGAGTTTCCTGATATGAGCGTTGCTGTATTTTTTGATGTAGATGATACATTATTAGATAACTATGCTGCGTTTAAGGAAACATTACTTGAACTTTTTCCAAGAAAAAATTTGTCAGAAACCTACCTAAAAGAACTTTACAAAGAATTTAGGGTTCATAGTGAAGCGATTTATAACCAATATCGCATCAATCAAACAACCAGTAATGAAAACATGCATGTTCGATGGCAAATGATCATAAATGAATTAAATGCAATGAATGACTCATCTTTTTTAGAAAAGCTAGATGATTTATACCATGTTAAACAAAAGCAACAGAAGCTTCCAAAAGAGTATATCAATTTATTTTCTTTTTTAAGCAACCAGCAAATCCAATTTGGTGTGTTAACGAATGGGTTAGCAGATGCTCAAGCAAATAAAGTTAAGCAACTACAGCTGCACAATTATATGTCTCCAGACTTGATTTTTATTTCTGAAGTTATTCAAGATGCCAAACCCAATTTTAGTTGTTTTAGAAAAATAGAACAACTTGTTCCTAAAGCAGTTGACTCATTTATTTATTTAGGCGACAGTTTTAAAAATGATATTGAACCATTATTAAATAGTCAATGGTGCCCAATTTGGATCAATCGTTTTAACAATCAAACTGAAAAAGAAGGTTATATTGAAGTAAAAAATAATGAAGAAGCAGTAATGACGATAAAAAATTTGATTCAAAAAAGTACTTTATAAAATATATTATTGGCGTGAACAAACTTCTTTAAGCTGATTGTTCACGCCAATTTCTAATTTAAGATGATTTTTGAACTTATTTTAGGTATCTTAATAAGTTGGAGGTGTTAGATATGAAAATAAAAACACGTCAGGACCTTTTAGCTGCTTTAAAAAAAGGCAAACCAGACATGACAACCACTGAAATTGCGGAGGCTGTAAAGTTGAGTCGCTCAGTGACAAGCCTTTATTTAAATGAACTTTTAGCAAATGGCGAAGTTATCAAGAAAGGATCCAAGCCAATTTATTGGCAGTTAGCTGATTTTTCGGAAAGTAAGAACGCAGAAGATATTTTCCAGAAATTTATCGGCAGTAATGGTAGCGTAAAAGAAGCAATTAATAAATGTAAAGCTGCAGTTCTTTATCCTCCTTTGGGTTTGCCCCTTTTAATTCATGGTGACAGTGGGGTTGGCAAAAGTTATTTAGCAAAACTAATTTTTGAGTATCTTAAAGCAAAACAAGTAAATGGGACTGAAAAGTTTTTGGTTTTTAACTGTGCTGATTATGCAAATAATCCAGAGCTTATCTCTTCTATCCTTTTCGGACATACAAAAGGAGCTTTTACTGGCGCAGATAGCGCAAAGAAAGGTTTGTTAGCTCAGGCGGATCAAGGTGTTTTATTTCTTGATGAAGTTCACCGTTTGTCCCATGAAAATCAAGAAAAATTATTTCAATTTATGGATACCGGACATTTTCGTCCGATAGGAGAAGAAGAAAAGACTGTGACGTCTAATGTTCGCTTACTATTTGCTACGACTGAAAAACCAGAAAAAGTTTTATTGCCAACTTTTTACAGACGTATATCTGTCACAATTCATTTACCATCTTTTCATCAACGACCGATTTTTGAAAGAATTGAGTTAATTAAATACTTATTTTTAAATGAAGCAAAACGGATTAAAAAAGATCTAAAAATAAGTCAGAGAGTTTTTTCAAAAATGACGGAAGAAAAATTGTCTGGCAATGTAGGAAGCTTAACAAATGAAGTGCGGATGTTATGTGCTGATATGTTGAGAAAGAATAACGACGAAGAAGTTATTAAAATTGGGGAGCCGCAAGAAAAAGATTGGATCTATCTTTTTCAAACAGATTCCATATTCGATGAAAAGACGCAAGCCATTCAAAAGCTAAGCCAGTCCTTTTCAAACCTATTTAATAAAGACATTGATTTTCCTGAATTAAAGAAAAGCATCTATCAATTTAACCAGGATTTTTTAACGGAATTATTCTCAAGTGACAATGATTGTCTTTTCTATCATATTAAAAATAGTATTCAAAACAGAAATAAAAATACAATAGATAATGAACCTTTAACTGAAGAAGCTGTTTATTGTTTATATAATGTTATAAAACTTAATGAAAATAACGATCACGCCGAAAAATTAGGCAAGGTCAAGCAACAATTAGTGAGTGAATATCCTCGAACAGTTGCATTAGCGAATAATTTGACAAAAGATCTTAACCAGGAAATTAAAGAATTTGCCGAAACCATACTTGCTATTTTACTGATTGATTCTGTTTCAGAAGACATCCGTTATCACGCTTTACTGGTTGCGCATGGGAATTCTACTGCATCAAGTATTCAAGCTGTAACCAATAGGTTGTGTGGAGATTACGTTTTCGATGCTATTAATATGCCATTAACTTCTTCGATTCGCGATATTATTTCTCAAGTAAAAATTTGGCTTTCTGAAAGAGACACTTCACAAGGCGTCGTCATGTTAGTGGATATGGGATCGTTAACGCAACTATACAAAAGTTTAAAACCACAAATTTTAGGAGAATTATTGGTCATTAATAATTTAACGACTTCATATGCATTAGACATTGGTCAAAAATTACTCAACGGAAAATTATTTTATGACATCGCTAAATCTGCAGAAAATAATTTTAAAACAGAAGTACAGTATTTTGAAGGCTTTGAAGTAGAGAAAAACATTATTATTTCAAGTATTTCCGGTAAGGACGTTGCTAAAAAAATCCAATCGATTTGCCAAAAATACCTTGATCCAGATGTTAAGTTAATTGTATTAAAATTCAATGAATTATTGAATACGCTGGAACTCGCTCATAGCCAACAGGATTATCTGGAATCAACTGTTTTAGTGTTGAGTACCTCATATCTAGACAATAAAACCGAAATACCGACGATTAATTTGTTAGATGTGGTAGATGAGGATGCCGAAACAAAATTAGAACAATCGTTTAAAAACCTGATTCATCCAAATGATATTACGAACATTTTAAATGAATTTATCCAATTTTTCTCAAAAGAAGGGCTGTCAGAAAAATTAGTTTTTCTAAATCCAGATGTCATTATTCGACAAGTAGAAGATGTCGTTGAAAAGCTTGAACGACGGTTTAACTTGAAATTATCGGCAAAAATGCGTTTTAATTTGTTGATGCACTCAGCACTTCTAATTGAAAGAACAATATTAGGGGTGGAAGATTATTCCGTTCCTGAAAATATAGATGAAATAAAAATCAATGGAAGACTGTTTTACCAGAACGCTAAAAATGTTTTCTATTCCTTAGAGCAATTCTATAAAATTCAAATTTCTGATTGGGAACTATATGTGATTTATGAACTGTTAATCTCTTAAGATGTTTACACAACGTAATGATTATAATTACTTCGTTACAAAAATAGAATGAGCCAATATAATTTGACGGTTTTGAACAAAAGGCTAGATTTCTAGTCTTTTGTTCATTACAATAAAAGAAAAGGCATACAATTGTAGATGTAGTCTTTTCTAACAAATTTCCGTAAAAGAGGTTTTCCATGAGTTTATATCTAGAGATCCCACAGTTAGACCAGCAATTTCCTTATCGGATGTTAGTAAATGACGGAATGACAATCGTTTATCCACACTGGCATAAGGAAATTGAGATCATTTATGCCAAGTATGGCAAAGTGAATATTGGTCTTGATGGAGAAGTCATTACGCTAGAAGAAGGAGAAATTATTTATTTTGCTAGTGGCCAGCCACATTATTTTTTGGCTTCACCGGAAAGCGTTCGTTATGTATATCAGTTTGACTTAAAATTGTTCGATGAAGCCATTTTGCGTAAAAATGAAGAAGATTCCTTATTTTCTTTGTTTGAAGAGGGTCAACGACATAGCCGTTATTGGCCGCAAGAATTTGCCAAAATGGTGCAAAATTTATTACTGGAATTATTTGAATTGCAAGATGCTGAAGCGCAAGGGGAAAATTATTTAGTTTTAGCGATATTGTATCGTTTAATCGGGGAGTGTTATCGAGCTTTGCCGAAGAAACAATCGTTGAAAACTAAAAAAGTACCGAATGCTATTCAACAAAAAGAAACATTACAGCGTCTGAATAAAGTATTTGATTACATCGAAAATCATTATCAAGAGGTGATGACGATTGATGATGTGGCTAAATATGTCGGTTTTAGTCCTTATTATTTTACACGCTTTTTTAAAACCAACACCGGACAAACGTTCATGCAGTTTTTAACAGAGTACCGGATCAATCAAGCACAATTTATTTTAGGTAACGAAAAATTACCAATGGCCGAAGTGGCGGAAAGAGCAGGTTTTGCTAGTGTGAAGACCTTTCATCATGTGTTTAAAGAAGCAGTTGGGCAATCGCCACTACAATATCAAAAGAAGATGAGTCTATTGTCTTCTTGAAAGAAAAGCATAGTTTAAGACATGAAACAAATTTTTAGCCTGAGCAAATCGCTGCAGGCTTTTTTGTTGTGTCATCAATTTTAGTTAAAAAGCAATATCTGGGAATTTTCCCTCAGGAAAACAGGAAGAATCATTACTGATTCTTCGTTATAATAAATAGGTAAGGTTTAAAACGTTTTCAGGAGGGAAGCTATGACAGTTAAAGTTGGCATTATTGGCTGCGGTGGAATCGCAAATGGGAAACATCTACCGGCGCTATCGCAAATTAAAGAAGTAGAATTTGTCGCTTTTTGCGATATTATCGTTGAGCGCGCACAAAAAGCAAAAGAAGAATACGGCAAGGTAAATTCAGAAATATTTGAGGATTATAATGAAATGCTTGAGTCAATTGATCTAGATATGGTTCACGTATTGACGCCTAACGATACTCATGCAGTGATTTCGATTGCGGCAATGGAGGCAAACAATCACGTAATGTGTGAAAAACCAATGGCAAAAACATCTAAAGAAGCGCGACAAATGATCGAAGTTTCAAAGCAAACGGGCAAGAAGTTAACCATTGGTTATCAAAACCGGTTCAGAACAGATGCGCAATATTTGCATGAGATTTGCCAAGAAGGCGAATTAGGCGAAATTTACACAGCGAAAGCCCATGCGATCAGACGGCGTGCGGTACCAACATGGGGTGTATTTTTAGATGAAGAAGCCCAGGGTGGTGGTCCGCTGATTGATATTGGAACCCATGCGCTGGATTTAACTTTGTGGATGATGGGTAATTATAAGCCAAAATATGTTGTCGGCAATACTTATCACAAATTAGCTGAAACAAAAAATGCTGCGAATGCTTGGGGTCCTTGGGATCCGAAAGAATTTACAGTAGAGGATTCGGCATTTGGTTTTATTGTAATGGAAAATGGAGCGACTATTTTTCTTGAAGCCAGTTGGGCGTTAAACAGCTTGGATGTCAAAGAAGCGAAAACAACCTTGATGGGAACCAAAGGCGGTGCGGACATGAATGATGGTTTGACGATCAACGGCGAAGATCATGGGTTACTTTATGATAAAGAAATTCAATTAGAAACCGGTGGGGTTGACTTTTATGATGGAGAAGGCGATGACCCAGAATTGTTAGAAGCTCAATCATGGATTAAAGCAGTAACTAATGGTACCGAAGTTGTTGTTAAACCGGAAGAAGCTTTAGTAGTCACAGAAATCTTAGAAGCGATTTATAAAGCGTCTGCAACAGGTGAACCGGTTTATTTGTATGAAAGGGGTGCTAGATGATTAATGTAACAATTTGGAACGAGTTTCGTCATGAAAAAACAGATGAAGCAGTGCAAAAAATGTACCCTAAAGGAATTCATGGACAGTTAGCAACTGTCATTGGAGAAGAATGTTCGGTGAAAACGGCAACTTTGGATGAACCAGAACATGGTTTAACAGAAAAAGTATTGGAAGAAACGGATGTCTTGCTTTGGTGGGGACATATTGCTCATGATGAAGTTGATGACGCAATTGTTCAACGAGTACATGACCGTGTTCTACAAGGAATGGGACTAGTCGTACTTCATTCAGGACATCTATCCAAGATTTTTAGAAAGTTAATGGGAACGTCTTGTGACTTGAAATGGCGAGAAGATGGTAAATCCGCTCGTCTCTGGAATGTGAACCCTAGTCATCCAATTGTCGCAGGAGTTGGTGAATTTATTGACTTGGAACATGAAGAAATGTATGGCGAGCATTTCGATATTCCGGCACCAGATGAATTAATTTTTGTCAGTGGATATCCTGGAAGCGAAGTGTTCCGTAGTGGTTGTGTTTTTCGCCGCGGTAACGGCAAGATCTTTTATTTTCAACCAGGACATGAGACCTACAATAGTTACTACAATGAAAAAGTGCAACGTGTGATAAAAAATGCGGTTCATTTTTGTGCACCGACTGAAAATATTTACCCTACTTATGGACATTATGAAGGAGAGGATAACAAATGAAATTAGGCGTATTTACACCCCTATTTAATAACTTAACATTTGATGAAATGATCGAAGAAGCAGCTGAAAAAGGGTTGGAAGCAGTAGAAATTGGTACCGGAGGTTCTCCGGGTTCGGCACATTTAGACATTGATCAATTGCTGGCAAGTAGTGACGCTCGTAAAGAATATTTGCATAAATTACAAGATAAAGGATTAGAAATCTCGGCTTTGAGTGCGCACCATAATCCAATTTCAGCAGATAAAGAAATCGCGACACAAGGCGATGAACTGCTGCGCAAAACGATCAAATTAGCGAATTTGATGAATGTCCCCGTTGTTAACGGTTTTTCTGGAGTATCCGGTGGTAATCCAACTGATACAGCGAATAACTGGCCGGTACTTCCTTGGCCGAGTTCTTATTCAGATATTTATAAGTACCAATGGGAAGAGAAATTAATTCCTTATTGGAAAGAAATTAATACAGAAGCTGAAAGTGCCGGAGTGAAAATCGGCATCGAATTGCATGGTGGCTTCTTACTTCATACGCCATACACAATGTTGCGTTTGCGTGAAGAAACCGGTAAAGCGATCGGTTGTAATTTGGATCCAAGTCACATGTGGTGGCAAGGGATCGATCCAGTTGCGGCAGTGAAAATTTTAGGGAAAGAAAACGCCATTCATCATTTCCATGCTAAAGATACCTATTTGGATCAAGATAATATCAATATGCACGGAGTAACGGATATGCAGCCTTACAACAATGTTGAAACGCGTGCTTGGACTTTCCGTACGGTGGGCTACGGTCATGACATGAAAGTTTGGTCAGATATCATCTCAGCTTTACGAATTTATGGCTATGATCATGTTTTAAGTATTGAACATGAAGACCCGATCATGTCGATCGATGAAGGTTTGACTAAAGCCATTAAGAATTTAAAAGGCGTGATGATTAAAGAAGAACCATCTGAGATGTGGTGGGCATAAGGAGAGGTGTAAATGACAGCAGTAAATTTTGTGATCGTAGGGTTTGGTGGCATGGGCAGCTACCATGAAAAAAATTTGATGCCAACAGAAAAAGAAAAAATTAACCTAATTGGTGTTTACGATATCTTAGAAGAAAGACAAGAGGTAGCTCACGAAAAGGGGTTGTTTACCTATGAAAGCTTTGAGGCGGTTTTAGCTGACGAGAAAGTAGACGCAGTACTGATCGCTGTACCAAATGATCTGCATAAAAGTATGAGCATTGCCGCATTAAAAGCCGGAAAACATGTGGTCTGTGAAAAACCAGCGACTTTAAATACGGCCGAGTTTGATGAAATTTTGGCAGTTGCTGCCGATACTGGCAATCGTTTTATGGTTCATCAGAACCGACGTTGGGATCCGGATTTTTTGATGGTACGGAATTTGTATCAAAATAAACCGATTGGTTCGGTATTTCAAATTGAATCGCGTGTAAACGGCGCAAATGGCATCCCTGGTGATTGGCGTCATTTAAAAAAACACGGTGGTGGCATGCTTTTAGACTGGGGCATTCATTTGTTAGACCAAATCCTTTGGTTAGTTGATTCACCAATTAAAGATGTCAAAGTTGATTTTAGCTATATTTTAGGTGATGAAGTCGATGATGGGTTCACCAGTTTTATTACTTTTGAAAATGGGGTAAAAGCATTGGTTGAAGTTGGTACGACTAATTATGTTAAGTTGCCGCGCTGGTATGTCAAAGCGACAGAAGGAACTGCACGGATTGATGACTGGGATCTGTCTGGTGAGATGGTTCGTGCTGTACAAACGGCTAACGAGTCGATGCCTCAACCTATCCAAGCTGGCGTTGGGTTAACTAAAACCATGGCGCCGCCTTCAGAAGATGCCACAGAAGAGTTAGCATTACCAGAGGCAACAGCTGAATATGATACTTTTTACAGTAACGTTTATCATGTGATTCGTGATGGCGCACAGCCCATTGTAAAAAATACAGAAGTTCGCAATGTTTTGCTGTTAATTGAGCAAATGTTCGAGGAAGATAAATAAATTATCTATTGTTTTAGATAAGCTCCCTGCTAATTAGACATGTTCTCTAATGTTAGGAATTTTTGAAACTACGACAAAAGAAAAAATAGCCTGCATCATTTCCCTAAAAAATAAGGGTTTGATGCAGGCTATTTTTAATTAAATCACTCAAATTTTAATAGGTTTAAAATATTTTATATGTTATTATTTTTATAACAGTAAAGTTTATGACGGTGGCTATCTTTTTGAAAGGTGGTGGTGCTTATGAAAATAGCACTGAAATCTATAGAAAGGAGACGCTCGTTGTCTGCCGCTGAGGCGATAGGGCTAATGATCAGTTTCGGTTTGTTAACCGCAACAGTGATCTTTGGCATCCTATCCATAGTGAAAAATGACAATAAAAAATAACCGTCTACTTTAGCAGAGTACGGTTATTTTTTAAATAATCACAACTTTGCCACCGTCTTACTCGGTGCTGTTGGAGGACGTATAATCAGTGCGTCCTCTTTTCATTTATAGTGTAGCAAAGTATCTAGGAAAACTCAACTATTTGCATCTTTAAGTATGTGTCAAATACGACTATTTCGTATAATAATATAGTCATTTTTGCTGTTGGCATTATTATGCGAGTCAAAACACTAACTGACTCTCCATGTTCGAAAAAATGAGGGTCGTACCTCACTCAAGCATATTCTCTGAAAAGCGAAAAATAGAAAAAATATTTAAGAAGAGTGATTGGCGAAAATTTATACCATTAATTGAAGAAAATAGTGGTATAAAAAGGAATTAACCACATAAGAACGACAAACTGGTGGTATAACTTACAAGCTGTCCCACTAGTTTGTCAAAGTTATGTTCTTAATTTAAGAAAATGGGATGAAAAAAGAGCTTTTAACTAAATTTAGCGCATAAGAAAGCAAAAGTGATGGCATAAAAAAACAGTTAACCCATAGGAATAGCAAACTAGTGATATAACTTATGTTTTATCCCACTAGTTTATGAAAGTCATGGTATAATTCCAGCCAATTGACCTCTACCAAAAATTTGCTTCTTTGTAATATTAAAGACAGCCAGCATCACACACATTTTTCTGCAATACAAGAGACTTTTTTCCGCTAAAACTGTATTTTAAGTTTTCTTCACCAACATTAGTTCTATTTTAAATATGTTGGCTCGGGCAATAAATAGTTCCGGTTCTGCTGTGTTGATTTCATACGATAAACTGTTGCGGTACTTTTTAATGGTATTAATTACCTCATTATCCTCCACAAATATTTTGTAACTTGTTTCGTTTTCAAAGTCTTGAAATTACAAGGCGCCATTGATGATCAAGGACTGAAACAAACCGGAAGAGCCATCATGAAACTATTTTCAACGTCGTAGCGAGCTTAGTTAATTTAAAAAAATAATGGTTGAAATAGAAAGCGATTCATGCTAATTTAATGGTAGACATTTTTTGGACTGTTACCGGTGTGACCAGGCATAACCTAAATGAGCTGACATAGGCAAAAATAGTAATTCTGTTTTTGTAGTGTGGGGCTTATTTAGGTTTTTTATTTGGGCAATTATACATTAAATAGGAGAGGAAGTATAAGTTATGAGTAAAGATAACTACGATGATTTAGCTCGTGATATCATCGATCATGTCGGTGGCGAGGAAAACGTAGCAGGGCTTCGTCACTGTGTTACCCGTTTACGTTTTAATTTAAAGGATGAAAATAAAGCGGATACGGATTATTTGAAAAATAAAGAAGGTGTTGTCACGGTTATGAAAAGTGCTGGGCAATACCAAGTTGTTATAGGAGAACAAGTAGCTGAAGTATACGAAGCAATAGTAAACCAAACAAATATTGGCGGAGATGCTTCTGCTAGTGAATCCAGTGATGGCGGAAGTGAAAACGATAACCGAAATGTACTTGATAAGTTTATTGATTTCATTTCAGGTGTTTTCCAACCCTTCTTGATGGCTCTGGCTGCCACTGGGATGATCAAAGGACTTGTAGCATTATTAGGAACAGTAGGTGTTGACCCAGAAAGTGGTTTATATCAAGTACTGAATTTTGCTGGTGATGGTTTCTTCCAATTCTTACCAGTGATGGTTGCGATTACCGCAGCTCGTAAGCTAAAAATGAATGAGTTTACAGCTTTGGCGATTGCGGTTGCTTTCTTACATCCGGAAATCAATAATTTGATGACAGGGGATGTGATGTATACGCTGTTTTCTGGCACAGCATTTGAATCTCCGATTTATTCCACATTTATAGGGATTCCAATTATTATGCCACCTAATGGGTATTATTCAGCAATTATTCCGATCCTAGTATCCGTATGGTTAGGTTCTGTAGTAGAAAAATGGGTGAAAAATATTATTCCAGGTGTTGTTCGTTCATTCTTAACGCCATTTTTTACCGTTATGATCGTTTTTGTCATTTCATTAATCGTGATTGGACCGATTGCTAATTGGGCTTCCACATTAGTCGGACAATTTTTCCTTGTCGTTCAAGGGTTTAGTCCACTGCTATTTGGTGCTTTATTGGCACTTTCGTGGCAATTATTAGTTATTTTTGGACTGCATTGGGGTATTGTCCCAATTATGTTTATTTTGTTAGCAGAACAAGGCTATGAAACGATTGGGCCTGTAATGGTAGCATCAACGTTTGGTGTGTTAGGAGTTATCATTGCGTTACTTATTAAATCCAAATCTAAAAAAGTACGAGACATTGCGTTACCAGGTGCGATTTCGCTGGTATTTGGCGTTTCAGAACCAACGATTTATGGTTTAATGCTGCCAATGAAACGTTCCTTCTTATATGCGTTGATCAGTAACGCAGTAGGTGGTGCCTATATTGGTTCTATGAATGTGGTAGGTTACCGTGCTGGCGGTTTAGGTGTATTTTCAATCTTTAATACGATTAATCCTAACGGCAATTTAGATATGAACTTTTGGAATGTAATTATCGGATTTGCTTTGTGTACTGTAGTTGGTTTTGTACTTCAAATGGTATTCCCAGTGCCATCTTTAGAAGGTGATGGAAATGAAGGGCAAACTGCAAGCAACAAAAACGATGATAAAGGTTTAGTAAGTAGTGAAGAGTTACAAGAAAGTGCCAAAGAAGACATTATTGCTAGCCCAATGCAAGGACAATTGGTTCCAATAACTGAAGTAAGCGATGAAGTATTTTCAAGCGAAGCTTTAGGAAAAGGCGTGGCTATAAAACCTGAAGTTGGCGAAGTAAGAGCTCCAGCAAATGGTGTTATTTCAACTCTATTTCCTACGGGACATGCGGTTGGAATGAAAACCGATGAAGGGACAGAGGTTCTGATTCATATCGGATTAGATACTGTTGAACTGGAAGGAAAATATTATGAAATTTTGGTAAAACAAGAGCAACGAGTAAACGCCGGTGATCTACTTATTAAGTTTGATAAAGCAGGTATCGAAAGTGAAAACTATGATATGATTACGCCGATAGTTATTACCAACTCTGGTGATTTTAAAGCAATCGATGTGACTGAAGAGACAGAGGTTACACCAGGCGATTATTTATTAACCGCTATAAAATAAAAGATAAATAGCTTACTTTAAAAGATTGTCCTCAAAGTAGGATCATTGATGATAATGGTCTTATTTTGAGGAGATTTTTTCCTTTTTAGGGGAAAAACACGCCTTTAATTTCCATTTTTATACAATGTAAGCGAAAACAATCAACTTGTATAATAAAAATAGAAGCTAAATAAAAAGAAGTACGGCTTGTGTGGTATAGTAAAAGTGAAACGAGTCATTGAATTGCAAAATTGGTAAGGAGGCTTTAAATGGCGAGCTCCGATTATGTAGTTACGGACAAAGAAGTCGAGACATTTGAAGAACGAGGGTATAATGAGGATCTAATCCCAAAGCGTGGATCACAACGAAATATGTCAACCAGAAATTATTTTACACTTTGGATGGGGTCGGTTCATAATATCCCTAATTATACAGCTGTTGGTGGGTTCCTTTACTTGGGAATTTCACCCATCAATGTCATGCTGGCGATTGTAGTCAGTTCGCTGGTTGTGGCAACTTTTATGATATTGAATGGACGAGCAGGTTCTAAGTATGGGATTCCATTTGCTATGCACTTAAGGTCTGCATATGGGAATTTAGGCGCAAAACTACCTGGATTTTTAAGAGGGTGTGTGGCAGCAATCGCCTGGTTTGGTTTGCAGACCTATACAGGGTCGCTAGCATTACTAGTTATCATGGGTAAAATTTGGCCCGGTTTTTTAGATATCGGCGGTTCCTTTGATTTTTTTGGTATTAGTGCTCCTGGACTTATTGCTTTTACTCTTTTTTGGATTTTAAATGTACTTATCGGATTTGGTGGGGGCGATATTCTAAATAAATTTACCGGAATTTTAGGTCCAGTAATTTATGTAGTCATCATTGCGATGACAATTTGGGCGATTCGTGTCGCAGGTGGGATGTCGCCTATACTTTCTTATGATGTGAGTGCAGCATCGAGTAATAATCCTCCGATTCTAGTTTATCTGATGATTATTAATTCGGTCTTAGGCGTTTGGGCAGCGCCGGGTTCTAGTGTTTCGGACTTTACGCAAAAGGCCAAATCAACAAAAGATCAAATGTTGGGACAAACATTAAGTTTTGTTGTTAGTTATTTAGTATTTGCTTTTTCAAGCGTGGTGATCCTAATCGGAGGTTCGATCCATTTTGGTGTACAAGAGTGGAATATTGTCAATGTGATTAATAAGTGGGATAATTTACCCGCAGTTATTATAGCAACAGGGGTCTTCCTAATGACCACAATTTCAACCAATACTACGGGCAACATTATTCCGGCAGCGTATCAACTCACTGCGTTATTACCTAAAAGGATTAATTACCGCAGGGGAGTTATTATTGCAAGTATTGTTAGTTTTATTATTATGCCGTGGAAATTGATGGAAAATGCGGATAGTATTTTTATCTTTTTAAATTCTATTGGAGCCGTGTTAGGACCAGTTGCAGGTGTTATGATAACTGATTTCTTTATTGTTCATAAACAACACATTGATTTAAACGAACTTTATATGGATACAAAAGAAAAAAACACAAAAAACAAATATTTTGGTGTGAATACTGCAGCCTATATAGCAACGATTTTAGGTTTAATTATCTCAATTAGTGGACAATTTATAGCAAGTATTCGTGTAGTTTCAGACATATCATGGTTAGTCGGTTTTGTTTCAGCAGGAATTATCTATCTATTGCTAAAAAGTTTCTATACGAAAAGGATTGCTAGAAAAGCTTACGAGGAGGAAACGTAAATGCAAAACGAATTAGTCATCAAGAACGGTCTGGTTCTTTTAGAAGACGGCGAGGTAAGGACCGATATTGGCGTCAAAGATGGTAAAATCAATATGATCGGTAACAACCTTGAAGGTGAACAAGTCATTGATGCATCAGGATTAATTGTTAGTCCAGGGATGGTAGACGCACATGTGCACATTACAGATCCCGGCGGCGGTTATCGTGATGAATGGGAAGGCTATATAACGGGGACTGCAGCAAGTGCAAAAGGCGGCGTTACTTCATTTATGGAGATGCCTTTAAATCAAGTACCAGCAACTGTGGACGAAGAAACGCTAAATATTAAATATCAAGCAGGAGAAAATAAGCTAAAAGTAGATGTTGCTTCATTTGGCGGATTGGTTCCCTTTAACCTTGAAGGCGGTATTCAAGAATTAGATGCAGGCGGTGTGGCAGGCTATAAATGCTTTTTAGGTTCTTGCGGCGATCCTTTAATTACAGGAGATTTCCAAAATGTCGATGATTATTCGTTATATGAAGGGATGCGACAAATTGCTAAGACTGGCAAAGTGCTAGCGATTCATTCTGAAAATGCGCCAATTACTGACAAACTTGGTGAAATTGCGGTAGCAAATGGGGAAACGTCAATGGAAGAATATGTCGCAACTCGCCCTGCGTTTACCGAAGTCGAAGCGATTTGTAAAGCCATTTTAATGGCCAAAGTCACAGGTTGTCGTCTTCATATTGTTCATGTCGCTTGTAAAGAAGGGGTCGAAGAAGTCATCAAAGCCCGAGAAGAAGGTGTGGACGTGACTTGTGAAACGTGTGTTCATTACCTTTACTTTGCAACAGAAGAACTTAACGCCATTGGTCCAGTGGCAAAATGTTCACCCCCAATTCGTGAACAAAAACAACAAGATGCTTTATGGGAACATGTCCAAGCAGGAAATATCAGTTTTGTCACTTCAGATCATTCACCTTGTACACCCGATTTGAAAGACACGGAGGATGCTTTTGAAGCTTGGGGAGGCATTGCAGGACTGCAAAATGATGTAGATATTTTATTTGACGAAGCGGTACAAAAACGAGGGATGCCATTAAAACAATTCGTTCAAATGATCGCTTCTAAACCAGCTGATCTTTATAACCTGGACCAAAAAGGACGTATCAGCGTGGGTAAAGATGCCGACTTTGTTTTAATCAAACCGAATTCTTCTTATACATTAAAAGCGGAGGATTTAGAATACAGAAATAAAATCAGCCCTTATATCGGAAGAGAAATTGGAGCACAAGTTTACAAAACAATTTTAAGAGGACAAACGATTTATAGCAAAGGAACAGGTGTGACAGCAGAATTTCCAGGAGAGTTTATCAAGAAGTAAGCGGTTGTGAAAAAGTATTGAAAAACCTGCAAAATAACGAGTGATCGTTCATTTCGCAGGTTTTTTGGTAAAAAGAAATACAGAGATAATAATATTTTTTACAGGATTGCTGATCAAGATAATTATTTCAAAAAAGTTGTTGTAGTAACTCGTGGAACTTATCATAACAGATTTAGTGGACAGTGTGGTTTTCTTTAAATCATGGAAAGCATACACAGGAGAAAACAAACTAGACAGATACTTATTTTTTTGCTATAGTGGCTAAGTAAATAAAATAAACAAACAGGTTGAGCGTAAGCTTTCAAGACATAACTTCCAAGGGTGAGGAAGGTCTTGTTTGCTTGCGCTTTTTTATGTTTGATTATAGTTTTTTGGAGGGATGAAGGAATTGAAATTTTATCAACAATCTAAAGATAAAATCATCGAGCAATTTAATGTCGATATACAAAATGGCCTGACAGACGAGCAGGTATCACAACAACGGGATGAGTTTGGTGAAAACAAACTCCCTGAGAAAAAAGAAGACCCTTATTGGAAAGTCTTCCTTAAAAACTTTAAAGAGCCTATTGTTATCGTGTTAATGGGTGCTATAGTTTTATCTTTATTAAGCTCGTTTTATTCGATACAAATCGAAGGCAATATGGAAAGTGGAATGGAATCCTTATATGAAGCAATCGCTATTTTTGTTTTGATTCTCATTAATGCTTTTCTAGGGTTCTGGCAAGAAATTAGTGCGCGTAAGAGCTTAAATGCACTAAAAGAAATGAACACTCGCCATACAACTGTACTACGCAATGGTCAATGGGAAACGATCCCCGTAAATGAATTGGTTGTCGGTGATGTGGTAAGTAATACTGTTGGTGACTTTGTCGAAGCTGATGTTCGTTGGGTAGATACCAATGAGTTACAAGTGATCGAAGCTCACTTAACGGGTGAAGCGGACGCGATTGAAAAAGACACAAAAGTCATTAACGAAGACGCGGAATTGGGCGATCAAACCAACATGGGTTTTTCTGGTTCTACTGTTTCTAATGGACAAGGAACGGGTGTCGTTGTAGCCGTAGGGCAAGACACGGAACTAGGGAATATTGCCCAAATGATCGAATCCGTTGAAACGAAACCTTCGCCATTACAAAATACGGTTAATAAACTAACAAAAACGTTGATGTTTGTTGCAGGTGGCGTTGTTGTCTTTACCATTGTCGCTGGAATCATTCAAGCAGGTGAGTTAAGTTTTGATTCCATTGCCTCTGTTTTATCAACATCCATTGCTTTAGCAGTTGCTTCGATTCCTGATGCGTTACCTGCTGTTTTATCGATTGTTTTAACGATTGGTGCTAGTAAGATGGCAAAAGACAAAGGGTTGATTAAATCCTTGTCTAGTGTTGAAACTTTAGGGGCTACTTCCTATATTGCTTCTGATAAAACAGGAACGTTAACCAAAAATGAGATGACAGTGGTTCAGTATCATGCCAATGGTCAAGACTACAAGGTTACTGGGTTAGGTTATAAACCAGAAGGTGAGATTAAAAATAATGGGGATTCTTCTGATTCTTCCGTTGAAAAATCACGTAATTTTTTACTCGGCGCGGTCTTATGTAACGAATCCGCTATACAAGAAAATAATGGCGAATATCAACCGCTAGGTACGCCTACAGAAGTAGCTTTAACAGTGTTAGGTAGAAAAGTAGGCATTAGTCGAGAAGAGTTATTAGAAAACAAAGAACTTATTCGAACACTACCTTTTAGTAGTAGTCGTAAAATGATGAGCGTTGTTGTAAAAGAAGGTGACAAGTACACCTTATATACAAAAGGAGCACCGGACGTCTTAGTTAATCATAGTTATGGTATTTTAAAAAATGATCAAGTCGACACTTCTGAACAAGAAAGAACCAACTTTTTAACAACTGTCGATGAATATGCAGAAGGAGCTCTACGCACGTTAGCTGTGGGACAAAAAGAAATCTCAGAAGACGAAGCAACCAATGGCACAGTGGAAACCTTAGAAGAAGATCTAGTTATCACTGGTGTTGCAGGAATTATTGATCCCGCTCGTGAAGAAGTAAAAGAATCCGTAAGAATCTTGCATAATGCCCAAGTTGAAGTCGTTATGATTACAGGTGACCATGAGAAAACAGCTAGAGCGATTGCCCAAGAATTAGGCATTGTCAAAGATAAAAATGCTCCAGTTATTCGAGGCGCTGAAATCGAAGAAATGACAGATGAAGAACTATTTGAAAAGGTGAAAGACACCAATGTTTATGCTCGGGTTTCTCCAGAACATAAACAAAGAATCGTTAAACAATTGCAAAAGTATGGTCAAATTACCGCGATGACCGGCGATGGCGTAAACGACGCGCCTGCGTTGCGTATTGCAGATATTGGTATTGCTATGGGAATTACTGGTACCGAAGTAACGAAAGATTCCTCTGATTTAGTATTATTAGACGATAAATTTACGACTATTGAAAGAGCTGTAGAAAATGGGCGGACGATTTATGGCAATATTAAAAACTTCATTCGTCATGAAATCACGACCAACGTCGCAGAAGTTTTATCTATTCTGATCGGATTATTGTTCTTCACTCAAACTGTGGGGCACATTCCTGCTGCTACTCCAACGTTAACAGCATTAATGGTTTTATGGGTCAATATGATTAGTGACGCCGTTCCTTCATTTTCTTTAGGCTATGATGTAGCGGAAAAGAATATCATGGACGATGGCCCTCGGGACCCTAATGAATCAATTCTGGCTAATTATACTTGGTCACGTGTTTTAATTCGTGGTTTCTTTACGGGGCTTCTCGTTTATGTTGCTTTCCTTTGGGCCGCTCATGAAGGTATGGCCGCCGATCAAGCACAAACAGTGGCTTTTCTAACGCTAGTTTATGGACAATTATGGCACGTATTTGATGCACGTAGTTCGAAAACTTTATTTAGAAGAAATCCATTTGAAAATAAATATTTAGTTGCTGCTGTCTTGTTTGCAGGAATTTCTTCTTTCCTTGTAACGATTATCCCATTCTTTAATTTAGTAATGGGGACAGCGCCATTAGAAGGTTCTGTTTACCTAATGGTTCTATTTATTCCTGCTTTACCAACACTGATATTATCAGGAATTAAAGAACTATTTGGCATTAAAATTTGGTAACTTATTGAATTTAAACTGTATAAAAGCAAGGTATTATTTCTAAGTCATTTAATACCTTGCTTTTATTTTTTTATTCTAAGTTGTAAGTGGTTGCTAAGTTTGGCTTTCTCAGCTAAATTTCCAGCAAACTGGCTAGATTCTTGTGTAGTTTAGTAGGAAAGCCAGTGTCTTCTACTATTAGGTGGTCTTATCATATTTATTGCTATGAAGTTTGTTTATAACTTAGATGAGGACAAGATGGAAAAAATTCAAGATAAATTAGCAGTGAGAGATTCTGCAAAATAATCGTAAACATTTATATTTTTACCGTTGCCAACCAATTGGCTACTAGTGTGAAGGATAAAGTGTTGTAAGTTCCTTCATTTTAGAATGGTTTAGTTTGAAGCTTGAGTAATTTTCAAAATTTAAATGAATAGAAAAATGGCTGCGGATTGTTATGATAATAATCATCTTGTAGCCTTTCGTCGAGTGAGGAATGTAAAAATTTTTATTCCAAATATTTTTATGAATAAATCGCGATGTTGAAAGTCCTTGTCTTACAAGGATTAACGATTGTAATAAAAAAGAAATCGGAAGGTAAAACCCTATGAAATGAGGATTTGGCCTTTCCGATTTCTATTTTTTTAGAATTTCACGGTATAAATGAAAATAGAAAAAAGAATCATAAGAAAAGCCGACAAATCGAGCGATTTCCACTATAATAGTAGTAACGACAAAACTAAATAGGAGGCTTTTCTTATGAATTCTGAAACTATTGTACCATACAATATCAACTTATTTGAAGATTTTGATTGCGGACCGCTTCAAGAGTTTGAAGCTCTATTAAATCAGATCCCTTACCAGCACTTGATCCAGGAATTAGATGACCGACGTGCGAGCGGTCGCGATGATTGGCCGAACGAAGCGATGTTTCGCTGCTGGATTGCGATGTTTGTCTTCCATCATCAAGGGCCCACGGAGTTAATCAATGAACTTGAGCGGAATCCTTTTTTACGTCATGCTTGTCATCTTGAACCACGCTACAATCGAAAAAACGGCCACAAAAGTTTAGCTCCTAGTCCTTCAGCTTTCACACGATTTCAAAGGCGACTGATCGATGTTCAAGACCTGCTCGACGCCCTATTTGCCCATATGACCGAGGAGCTACAAGAAGCGCTCTCCGACCTCGGCGAAAGCTTAGCTTTGGATGGCAAAATTATTGAAGCCTATGCCCAAAGACCGCCAAAAAAGAAAAAATGCGAGGGGCGTCGAGATCACGATGCCAATTATACCCAAAAGACTTATACCTCTACGACGAAAGAAGGGAAAATCCAAACAAAATCCGCTTGGTTTTATGGTTATCGCGTGCATCTAATCGCCGATGCCAGATATGAGTTGCCCCTTTTATTTCGAGTAACACCCGCGGCGAATGGGGAAAAAACGGTGGCTAAGGAAATGGTGGCCCAAATGCCTTCCTGGCTGGCGGAACGTTGCGACCATTTATCCGCAGATAAAGGCTATGACGGAGGAAAATTACGCGAGATCATTGAAGATCGAGGGATGAAGCCGATCATCGATATCGTGAATCATTGGCAAGGAGAAAGCACCCGACAATATCAAGACACCGACTTCGTTTATACTTATAAAGGAGAAGTTTATTATGTGAGCGATCGAGGAAAGCTTATCCGAGCGCAATACAAGGGGTATCATGCCGCTTCGGACACCCTTCGTTATGAAACGCATCCGAAAAATGGGGCGGGGATTCATCGGGTTTCGATTCCACGTGCCGAAGATCCCCGGGTCTTTAACTTGATCGGGCGGGATTCGAAAAAATTTCAACGTTATTATAACGAGCGCTCCGCCGTGGAACGGGTCAACGGTCGTATCGACCGCGATTATCTCTTTGAAGATCACCGGGTACGGGGCTTAGCGAAAATGAAATTGCACGTGACCACCACATTTTGCTTGATGTTAGCGAAGAAAAAACGCGCCTTAGCCCAAGAAAAACGACCCGCGGCGTAACTCTCGCCATCATAAAAAAACACGGTGTATTTTTACCCGTGTCTTTCGTGCGCTCTTTTTTAAAGAAAGACTGTTCAAGAAAAAAAGAAAACGTTTATTTTTCCTTATTAAATGGGAAAAAACGTGGGTTTTCTTCTTTTTATTTCTTTTTTTATCTTTTTTACGAAAAAAATGAAGCAGCGCAAAAGATTCTTTATAAGTAGAGGTTTCCAAACGAGAAATGTTTTGCTATACTAAAAGAGTAATTAAATCGTGAATAGTATAACTAATGGTTGAGCAAATTGTTCAAGGATAGCGTTCTTCAAGGGGTGAGAAGAACATTATTTGGATAGCAAGCCTCAACCTTTTTTGTTTATCTTCTAAGAAGAAGATAAAGTTGAAAGTGGGGTGAGAATATGCAAGAAGCTTTGGAACGAATCAAACAAGCTGAAGCGAAAAATGAACGTAATGAACAACAAATGTGGGCAGATTTAAAAGAATATGAACAAGAAAAAAATGAGCAATTAAAAATGCTTGAACGTGAGAAGAAAGAAGAAAGAGATAATATACTCACTGAAATTCAAGAAAAGTATGAAGAACAGCTTCAGCAACAACAATTTTCCTTAGAGCAAGAAGTTAATACAGAAGATGAGAATTATAAACAATCTTACCAAAAAAATCGGGGGAAAGTTGTGGAACAAATTATCGAGGGAGTGAACCAAAAAAATGGTCGTTAATCCGATAAGTAAACTGTCGATATTGGCTGAAAAAAAACAACAAGACACTATTTTACAAATGCTGCAAGGCATGCAAAGTGTCGAAATGGAAGACATACTTCACACGCAAGAAAATGAAGAATGGTTACAGAAATACTTCCCGGAAAATCCAGTGTTTGATGATACTACTTTACTTAATTTTTCCGAACAGTTAACACGAGTAAAGGAAGCGCTCGCTTTTATTCGGAATCATGGTTCATCCAAACAAAAAATTCATACCTTAAAAAGGAAAGAAATGGATATCCTACGTTTGGAAAGTTCTTATGATGAAACGCAATTAACGGGTTTTTTAACGCAGGTAAAAAAGTTGCAAGAGCAATGGGAACAAGTTGAGTCTTCTTTAACTTATTGGCAGGAGGCAGAAAACTGGACCAGTCAATGGCGTAATTTTGATATTGACCCGACAGATGATTCAGCATTTGTTTCGTATTTCTTGGGGCGAGCGTCCAATGACCAGTGGGAAGATATCCAATCCTATTTAAAAAAAGCAAAAGTCCATTATGAAATAAATGACAGTCAAAAAAATGAGACTTTTTTCAGTGGTTTGTTTTTAAAAAATGAGAAAGAAACGATTCAAAATCAATTATCCGAACTGGGTGCTTTATTTGAACAAAACCCTTATGAAAAATCGCCTAAAAAAATGTTAGCAACAGCTAAAGAAGAACAATCTCAATTATGGCAACAGCAAAAAAAGATGACCAAGGAAATTGGGAGATTAAAACAACAAGTTGCCTATTTACAATTGAATGAAGAAATTTTACTGACGAAAATTCAGCGGGAAAAGACGAAAGAAAACCTCGTTCATTCGAATTATGTAGTGGTGATTAGAAGCTGGATTGCTGCAGAAGATTTACCTGAGATCAAAAAAGAACTTTTCCAAGTATTTGGAGAAAATGAGCTTTACTTTTCTTTAGAGGAACCTACACGTCAACAAATTGACGAGAACAAGGTACCTACGAAATTAAAAAATAAAGCGCTGATACAACCGTTTGAAAGTTTGACCAGTATGTATGCCATGCCCAAATATGAAGAAATTGATCCTACGCCGTGGATGGCGCCGTTTTATTTCGTTTTCTTCGGTATGATGGTGGCCGATACCGGGTATGGACTTATTATTCTACTGGCGTCTACGATTGGTTTACATTTTATTCCTTTGAAGAGAAACATTAAAACGTTTTTGCGTTTATTTCAAATTCTTTCTTTCTCCATTATCTTTTGGGGAATTATCTACGGCTCAGCTTTTGGTGCGGATCTGCCTTTCCAATTGTTGAATCCGACGGAAGACTTTATGACAATCTTTATGATTTCACTGGTTTTTGGTGGTATTCAGCTTTTTACTGGCTTGTTTTTAGCGGCAAAAGAAAATATCAAGAAAAAAGATTATCTTTCAGCTGTACGTGAAGGTTTTTCTTGGCAAGGAATCTTAATAGGAATTTTGATGATTGCACTTGGTGCGATGATTGTGGATTCTGAAGCAATAAAAAATAGTGGAATCGTTTTAGCTGTGGTCAATGCATTATTAATCGTAGGAATACCTATTATACAATCGAAATCCAAAGTGGGTGGCTTCTTTAGCGGACTTTATGATTTATATGGCATTACCGGCTATATTGGTGACTTTGTCAGTTACAGCCGCTTAATGGCTTTGGGGATATCAGGCGGCAGTATCGCGATGGCTTTTAATCTATTGGTAGGAACTTTGCCTCCAGTAGCACGTTTCACTATCGGGATTGTCTTGCTGGTAGTACTACAGGCACTCAATATTTTCTTATCCATGTTAAGTGCTTATGTACATGCGGCGAGATTACAATATGTTGAATTCTTTGGCAAATTTTTTGAAGGCGGCGGCAAAGCGTTTCAACCATTTAAAACAGAGGAAAAATATATAAATATTCATAAAAAATCGGAGGAATGAAAATGATTAATTTTTTACTAGAAAACAATGATGGGATGATATTTGCAATTTTAGCGATGGGACTTGCTACAGTTCTTCCAGGAATTGGTTCAGCGATTGGTGTCGGCAAAACTGGGGAAGCATCTTCGGCTTTAATGACGAGTCAACCAGAAAAATTTGGACAATCGTTAATTTTACAACTACTACCAGCAACGCAAGGTCTTTATGGTTTTGCGATTGCAGCAATGATTTTTACTAACTTATCTCCAGATATGTCTGTTGTTGATGGCCTTGCTTATTTGGGTGCTTCTTTACCTGTAGCTTTTGCTGGTTTAGTTTCTGCTATTCCCCAAGGCAAAGTTTCGGCTGCTGGTATTCAAATCCTAGCTAAAAAACCAGAACACTTCTTTAAAGGGGTAATGTATTCGGTCATGGTTGAAATGTATGCCATTTTAGGTTTCGTTATTTCCTTCTTGTTATTTGGCAGCATTTAATGAGGGTCAAAGGAGGGGAAATCCATGGATGCAATTGAAACGATTATTCATGATATTGATCAACAATCAGAAAATGAGCGAATAACTAAGAAAAATGAGCGATTAGAAGAGATAGAGCAAACATTTGAGACGGAAAAACAAAAGATCGAAAAAGCTCATGAAGAACAACTAGCTACACAAAAAGACCGTTTAGAGAAAAAATTTCGACAAGAAAAAAATCGTAATACTGTACAAGCACGACAAGCGCGCTTAAAAAGAAAACAACAGTACTTAGAACAAATTTTTGAAGATGCTTATCAAGAAATGGCGCAGTGGGATGTGCAAACAACCCGAGAATTTTTGCTGTCTTCTCTTAAGCAAAGTGGACTTATCAAAGGAAAAATAATTCCGGGCGGTTTAACCGATGATTCTGTTTATTCTGCTGAATGGATCGAACAAATCAACCACTCAGAAGGGATGGAACTTTCCTTAGGCGAAAAAAGTTCGAGTTCAGAGCATGGTTTTTTACTTGAAGTTGCAGGAATTCAATACAATTTTTACTATCACGAATTATTGGCTGAAGTAAAAAAATCAGCTAGTGGTGAAATCATGCAAACCTTATTTACGTAGAGGAGGAGGACGCAATGAAGGATTTATATCATACAGTCAATCCCGCGGTGCGCTTGAAAGAAACTGAGTTACTTACCAAAGAAACGTTTGAACAATTAATCGCAGCGGAATCGTTTGAAAAAATTAGAGAATTGTTGAATCCGACAGTCTATAGTAAATATTTAACGGATCATTTTCAATTTCATTTTGAAGAAAGTTTGGATGAAGAATTAGATAAAACTTATCAAGAAATGATTGAACTAGTACCTGATCCAACAATTGTATGGATTTATACGATGCGTTATACCTTTCATAATTTGAAAGTTTTAACCAAAGCGGAAAAAATGCAGGAAGATTACGATCATCTATTTATGCCTGATGGTTTCTACTCAATTGAAGAAGTCAAGTCCGCAATTGAAAATGGGGTATCAGGAGTGCTTCCCAAATCAATTATTGAAGCGATTCACGATGTTAACCAATATTTTGAAGAATCGGCTATTTTACAGGGGATTGATGTCATTTATGACCGCCATTTTTTAACGGAACAGCGTCGTTTAGCAGAGGCATTAAAATACCCGGAACTATTACAGGAAGTTATTGCCTTTATTGATTTTAATAATATCATTACAATGGCTAGATGTATTTTGCAAAATCGCAGTCAAGCGTTTATGTCTGCTGTTTTGTCCGATGCAGGTTCAATAAAAAAGGAGACTTTTTTAAACTTTACTGATCAATCAATGGAAGAGTATATAGCCTTTTTAGGAAGAACAGATTATGGACGTTTGTTAGAGCCAGCTTTGCAAAAGGACAAAATTGATTTTTTACAGTTAGACTTGATCAAAGATAACTATCTGACGTCTTTGTATGAAAGGTCGCAAACAACCGCTTTTGGCCCGTTACCATTATTAGCATTTTTAAATGCCAAAGATATTGAAATAATGAATTTACGTTTGCTCATTGTAGGAAAACGAAGTGGGTTTACTAAACAGCAAGTAAGAGAAAGGATGCGTGAAATCAGTGAGTTATAAAATTGGGGTTATCGGTGATAAAGAATCGGTGCTTCCCTTCAAGTTATTCGGTTTTACGGTCAAATATGGCAATAATTTAACAGAAATTAACCAAACCTTTGATGAAATGGTAGAAAAAGGTTATGGCGTAATTTATATTACAGAATCATGTGCGCAACAGATTGACAAAAAAATTGAAAAAATTAAAGGACAACTTTCGCCAGCGGTCGTTTTGATCCCTGACCACGATGGTTCAAGAGGAATCGGTCTTGAATCGGTGCAAGAAAATATGAAAAAAGCAGTCGGACAAAATATTTTATAGGAGAGGGGATGATCAAGTGAAAGTTGGCAAAATTACAAGAATTTCTGGACCATTAGTGATGGCTGACAATATGGAAGAAGCCAGTATACAAGATATTTGTTATGTAGGCGATTTGGGCGTTGTAGGAGAAATCATTGAAATGAGAGGCGATGTTGCTTCTATTCAAGTGTATGAAGAAACTTCCGGTATTGGCCCTGGTGAACCGGTCCAAACAACGGGGGAAGCACTTTCAGTTGAATTGGCGCCGGGTATCGTTTCGCAAATGTTTGATGGGATTCAACGCCCCTTAGACGTTTTCGCTGAAAAAACAGACAGTACATTTTTAAGTCGTGGCGTAAAAATTCCTGCATTGGATCATGAGAAGAAATGGCAATTTCAACCCAATGTTGTCGTTGGCGATGATGTGATTGAAGGAGACATTTTAGGAAATGTACAGGAAACAAAACTCATTATGCATAAAATCATGGTACCAGTGGGGATAAATGGTAAAGTAAAAGCGATTTATGATGGTGAATTTACGATTGATGAAGTTATTTGTGTGATTGAAACAGTAAATGGGGATAAAGAATTAACCATGCTACAAAAATGGCCGGTTCGTCGTTTCCGCCCAGTGAAAGAAAAACTCAATCCTGATGTACCTATGTCTACTGGACAGCGGGTTATTGACACCTTCTTTCCTGTAACCAAAGGGGGAGCTGCAGCAGTTCCCGGCCCGTTTGGAGCGGGTAAAACGATCGTACAGCATCAAATTGCCAAATGGGCAGATGTCGATTTGGTCGTTTATGTTGGTTGTGGTGAACGGGGCAATGAAATGACTGATGTCATGAATGAATTCCCTGAATTGACCGACCCAGAAACTGGGGAATCCTTGATGAAGCGGACCATTTTAATTGCTAACACTTCGAATATGCCGGTATCTGCCAGAGAAGCTTCGATTTATACGGGAATTACCATCGCTGAATATTTTAGAGATATGGGCTATTCGGTTGCCATCATGGCAGATTCTACCTCGCGTTGGGCAGAAGCTCTACGTGAAATGTCGGGTCGGCTTGAAGAAATGCCCGGTGATGAAGGCTATCCAGCTTATTTAGGTAGTCGCTTAGCGGAATATTATGAACGCGCGGGTAATGTGGTGGCTTTAGGTGCAGAGAAACGGCAAGGAAGCATTACCGCAATTAGTGCAGTTTCGCCATCTGGTGGTGACATGTCAGAGCCTGTTACCCAAAATACACTACGTGTGGTTAAAGTATTCTGGGGCTTAGATTCGACGTTATCACGACAACGGCACTTTCCTGCTGTTGATTGGTTACAAAGTTACTCGCTTTACTCAGATGATGTGAATGAGTATTTTGATCAAAAACTGGGTGCTGATTGGTCTGGACTAGTCGGTGAAAGCATGCGAGTATTGCAAAAAGAATCGGATTTAAATGAGATCGTACGTTTAGTCGGTGTTGATTCTCTTTCGGAAAAGGACCAATTTGTTCTAGAGATTGCTAAAGAACTCAGAGAGGACTATCTGCAACAAAATGCGTTTGACGATGTCGATACCTTTTCTTCAATTGACAAGCAATATTACATGTTGAATACAATTATTTCTTTCTATAATGAAGGAATAAATGCCCTAGACTTAGGCGGTTATTTATCTGAACTTTTAAGTGGGACTTCTGCCTTAAGAGATAAAATTGCCCGTATGAAAAATGTTCCTGAAGATAACCTACAACAAATTAGTGATTTACAAAGTGAAATAAAAGAAACGATCCGAGATACCCTGCAAAAAGGAGACATGGCGAATGATTAAAGAATATAAAACAATCACTGAAGTAGTCGGTCCTTTAATGATGGTAGAAAATGTTGAAGGGGTAAAATCCGAAGAACTGATTGAAGTGCGCATGCAAAATGGTGAAACGCGCCAGGGACAAGTCTTAGAAATCGAAGAAGATAAAGCCTTAATTCAAATTTTTGAAGGAACTTCTGGGGTCAATATGAAAGAATCGGTAGTCCGTTTTCTAGGCCATCCCTTGGAATTTGGCGTATCTGAGGATATTCTAGGGCGTGAATTTGATGGCTTAGGTCGTCCTAAAGATGGCGGGGCAGAAATCTTACCCGAAAAAACACTTGATATTAACGGAGAAGCGATCAATCCTTACTCACGTGATTATCCTGACGAATTTATTCAAACGGGAATTTCGACTATTGACCACTTGAACACCTTAGTACGAGGCCAAAAATTGCCGGTTTTTTCTGCTTCTGGTTTACCTCACAAAGAATTGGCGGCTCAAATTGCGCGTCAAGCAACTGTTTTAAATTCAGATGATGAGTTTGCTGTGGTGTTTGCCGGTATTGGGATTACCTTTGAAGAAGCGGAGTTTTTTATGCAAGACTTTCGTGACACAGGGGCGATTGATCATTCCGTTGTCTTCATGAATTTAGCGAGTGATCCTGCCATTGAACGAATTGCGACTCCGAAAGTAGCCTTGACTGCTGCCGAATATTTAGCCTATGAAAAAGGGATGCACGTATTAGTCATTATGACAGATATGACTAACTACTGTGAAGCTTTACGTGAAATATCTGCTTCGCGTCGTGAAGTTCCTGGACGTCGTGGTTATCCAGGCTACCTATATACCAATTTAGCCACTTTGTATGAAAGAGCGGGAAGAATCAAAGGCGCTAGTGGTTCGGTAACGCAGATCCCGATACTAACGATGCCAGAAGAAGATATCACCCATCCAATTCCTGACTTGACAGGCTATATTACGGAAGGACAAATTATTCTCTCACGTGATTTATATAAAAATGGGATCCAACCACCAATTGATGTCCTGCCTTCGTTATCCCGTCTAAAAGATAAAGGGACCGGAGAAGGCAAGACAAGGCGAGACCATGCAGCAACTATGAACCAATTATTTACTGCTTATGCACAAGGAAAGCAAGCTAAAGAGCTAGCCGTCGTTTTAGGTGAAGATGCTTTATCTGAATCAGATAAAATTTACTCTAAATTTGCAGATGAATTCGAGGACAAGTATGTAAACCAAGGTTTTAAAACGAACCGAACGATTGAAGAATCGTTAGATTTAGGTTGGAAATTACTGGATATGCTTCCTCGAAATGAATTAAAACGAATCAAAGACGACATGCTCGATGAATTTCTTCCAGAAAAGGAGTAGGTTGCTATGGCAAAATTAGATGTTCAAGCCACTCGGATGGAAATGTCTCATCTTTCTGATCAATTATCAACGGCCAAAAGAGGCCATAAGCTGTTAAAAGATAAGCAAGATGAATTGATGCGGCAGTTTATTACATTGATTCGTAAAAATAATGAATTACGCAAAGAAGTAGAAGAGAAAATGGCACGTGCTATGAAAGCTTTTCGTTTAGCCAATGCATCTTTGAATGAAAATTTTATCGAAGAAATGTTCATTTTACCAGCAGCAAATGTCACCTTAGATATGGCAAAAAAAAATATTATGAGTGTGTCTGTGCCGATTATGAACTTTCAATATGATGAAGATTTCTTAGAAGCGCCCATTGAGTATGGTTTTTTAAATTCCAACGCTCCATTAGATAAATCGATTGATGGGTTTACAGATGTTTTACCGCAGTTGTTGGAACTAACTGAAATTGAAAAAACTTGTCAGCTCCTTTCCGATGAAATTGAAAAAACTCGGAGACGGGTCAACGCACTGGAATATATGACAATTCCTGAATTGGAAGAAACGATTTATTATATTCAGATGAAGTTAGAAGAAGATGAACGCGCAGGTGTCACAAGAATGATCAAAGTAAAAAATATGCGGCAGAATTAATGATCTTTAGCAGAAATGAGACAAAAAATAGGTCGTAAAGAAAAGAGAAGTTTATATAAAGTAAAATAAGGTAAAAAAAGACCTTTGGTGGATTTCAATCAAATGATTCCTATAAAATAGACATTGGAAAAATCTCTTAGAGAGGTTCTTTGAACTATTTTATAGGGATGTTTTTTATGACAATAGAAACAGAAAAAGTTCGTTTTGCTTCATTTCAATTCTCTTCAGTAAATAAACAGATTATCGGTTTTGGATTGTTTGCTATATTTTACCGTTAAAAAGGTTAGAATATTTAATAAACTGGAATTGCTAATAAATTCTTTATCACAAATTTAACTAATTGTATTGACTAATTAGTTAAATTGCTATAGGTTGAAATTGTAAGCGCTAATAATATTAGAGGCTCCGCGTTATTTATTAAAATAAGTTGTGTAAGCAATGTCTTGTGATTTATCAAACAAATTTATAATTGTTTTAGTATTTTTCAACAAAATGGAAGGAAACTATATGCAAAAAAAATTACATATCGAAAATCAAAATGTAGATGTAGATCAGTTAATATATAAAATTGGAAGTTATCATTACAATTGGCATAATAATCTTGAATTGTTTTGGTTGATTTCAGGCAGAATTGAAATGACCGTTGATGGCTGCTCTCAAGTTATGGAAAAAGGCGATATAATTTTAATAAACTCTAACAGTGGACATGTCACATTTGCTTTAAAACCTAATAGTATAGCTATGAGAATGTATATTTCCCCAGATTTTTTTATTAAAAATAGCTATAATTTGGATCAAGGTTATTTTGAATTAAATACGTTATGGGAAAAAAACAACCCTGTCTTTCAACATTTAAGAAAAGCTTTGGCTAATTTATATTTGTGTACTGAAAATGGTACAAAAAATTTAGTAAAAATAAATAAATATTTATTTTCCATTGCAGATTTGCTTTCAGAGTTTTATCAAAAAGGCAACAAAAAAATGAACCTTCAAGCGGTTACACAAGGTGAAACAGCAATGGATACTGTAGTTGAGTATATAAAAAATCATTATGCAGAAGAGATCACTTTAGATTTATTAGCCAAAAAATGCAACTATTCTTCCTCATATTTATCTAAATTGTTTAAGTCGGAACTTGGGATAAATTTTTATGAATACTTAACCCGGCATCGTTTGATTTATGCTATAAAGGATTTAGCAAACCCTGAACTAAAAATATCAGAAATTACTTTTAGGAATGGTTTTAGTGATGTCAAATCCTTTAATAATATGTTTAAAAAACACTTCCAACAGACTCCATCAGCTTACCGTAACCAATTAAATAATGATTTAAAAATAGTGGATAGGCAATTTAAGAAAGATTTGACGACTGAAGAAAAAGAGGATATTACCTTGTACCTAAAAAAATTAGTATCTAATGGTAGTGTACAACTTGAAAATCCGTGTTCTGGTTGCTTGGCAAAAGAATACGAAGAAAAATATTTTGGTTTAGTAAAAAATATAAAACAAGTCATGCCAAACTAAAAAATGGATAGTCGATTTTTGTTGTAACTTTTTAGTCAATAATCAGCTTAGCTTATGGGAAACGGTTTAATACCGTTTCTTTTTTTGCGCTTAAATAAACAAAAAGATACTTGGTAAATATGTAATTCGATATAAAAAATATTGTGAACTGTTTAATTATCGGATAGAAATACTATTTACATTTGTCATAATTAAACATAGTTAATTGTTCGTAAGTTAGGGGATGTTTGATTAAGGAAAAGTATAGACAGAAGCATCTAAATAAATTGTTTTGTATATTAAATATTTTAAAAATAGGGGGGACCGCGTTATGAGATATACGTATGAAGAAGTCGCGTTGTCAACAGAAGCGAAAAAAATGAGAGATATATTGGTCGATTATATTGGCGTTGTTAGTCATAGGTTACCTGATGATATTGCAATGAAAATTAAAGAATTAGGAAAAATTGAGATAGATCCGTTACAACAATTAGTTTATGCCACTATGAGAGAAAACCAAATGCTTGCTGAAGACTTAGACCGTCCGAGTTGTCAAGACACCGGGGCTTTACAATTTTTTATTAAAGTAGGTACTAATTTTCCACTAATCAATGAATTAAATGTAATTTTAAAAGAAGCAGTTTACTTGGCAACCAAGAGTATCCCATTACGACATAATGCAGTTGAAACGTTTGACGAATATAATACTGGGTTAAATATTGGAACCGGTTTACCTACGATTTACACTGAACTTGAACAAGATAGCGACACCATTGAGCTTTATGTATATATGGCTGGAGGTGGCTGTACTTTACCTGGTGCTGCTAAAGTTTTAATGCCAGGGGAAGGATATGAAGGCGTTGTTCGTTTTGTGATGGATCAAATGACTAGTTATGGGATTAACGCTTGTCCTCCTTTACTTGTAGGAATTGGCGTAGCTACTTCTGTGGAAACGGCAGCAATGAATTCTAAATTTGCTTTAATGCGTCGCGCAGAAAGTATTAGCCCTAATGAAAATGCGGCTAAAATGGAAGGTTTGTTAGAAGAAGGGATTAATAACATTGGTTTAGGTCCTCAAGGATTTGGTGGACAAAAGTCAGTAATGGGCGTAAATATTATCAATACTGCCCGTCATCCTTCTACGATAGGTGTTGCTTTAAACACGGGTTGCTGGTCTCATCGTAGAGGGAAAATTATTTTCGATAATAATTTAAATTATGAATTACCATTACACGAAGGAGTATCACTATGAAAGAATTTCACTTAACTACACCTATTTCAGAAGAAGATATTAAGGATGTTCAAATTGGAGATATTGTTTATTTGGATGGAATTATCGTAACTTGTCGAGATGTTGCTCATCGTCGTGTCGTTGAAGAAGGGCTAGACCTACCTGTTGATGTTAAAGATAAGGCTATTTTACATGCTGGACCGATTATTAAAGAAAAAGAGAACGGTCAACATGAAATGGTTGCTGTTGGTCCCACTACAAGTATGCGAATGGAAAAATTTGAAGAACAATTTATAAAAAAAACGGGGGTACGGTTAGTTGTTGGCAAAGGGGGAATGGGCCCGGGCACTGAAGCTGGGTGTAAAAATTATAATGCTTTACATCTTGTATATCCGGCAGGGAATGCTGTCTTTGCTGCGACTAAAGTTGAAAAAATTGTAGACGCACAATGGAAAGATCTAGGCATGCCAGAAACACTATGGGCTTGTCAGGTGAAAGATTACGGGCCATTAGTGGTTTCAATTGATACAAATGGTGATAATTTATTTGAAAAAAATAAAATTGAATTTAATAAGCGTAAAGAAGAAGAAATTGCACGAATTAATAAAGAAGTAAGGTTTATCAAGTAAAGCTGATAAGAACGCTTTACTTGAATAAATCATAGGAAGGAGAAATTCAATGGATTCTGCTGTTATTACACTTCTATTTTTGGCTTTCGCCATTGTTATGTTTGTAATGGAAAAAATACCTATCGTGCTTACTTCTATGATTGTCTGTATAGGTTTGGTTTTGACGAGAGTATTAGGTCCAGAAGAAGCTTTTTATGGTTTTGTGGATACTAATGTGATTTTATTTGTGGCGATGTTCATTGTTGGCGGGGCTCTTTTTGAAACGGGAATGGCAAATAGGATCGGTGGTCTTGTCTGTAAATTTGCTAAGACAGAAAGGCAACTGATTGTCGCTATTATGGTTATTACAGGAATGATGTCTGGTTTTTTGTCTAATACAGGTTCGGCAGCAGTCTTAATTCCTGTTGTGGTGGGAATTGCTTCTAAAACTGGATATTCGCGATCAAGGTTATTATTACCATTAGCTTTAGCAGCAGCGATGGGAGGAAATCTTTCTCTCATTGGCGCACCTGGGAACTTGATCGCTCAATCAGCTTTACAAGATGCAGGATTAAGTTTTGGCTTTTTTGAATTTGGATATATTGGACTTCCAATTTTAATTTGCGGAATTTTTTTCTATAGCTTTATCGGTTATCGTTTTTTGCCTAACGAAACCAGAACTGATGAGAATAGTACGTTTTCAGCAGAAGATGATAATTTTTCTTATGTTCCAAAATGGAAACAAACTTTGTCGTTAATCATCTTGATTATGACTATTTTAGGTATGATCTTTGAAAATCAGATTGGAATACCTTTGTATATTACCGGATGTGTGGGTGCAATATTCCTTGTTTTATTTGGAGTGATTACAGAAAAACAAGCATATAAAGCCATTGATATGCAAACAATTTTTCTGTTTGGAGGGACGTTAGCTTTAGCAAATGCTTTAGAAACTACAGGAGCTGGAAATTTAATCGCAGATACTGTTATTGGCTTATTGGGACAGAATGCTTCACCATTTGCTTTATTAATAGCTGTTTTCCTATTGGCAGCCATTTTAACCAATTTTATGTCGAATACGGCAGCCACTGCATTATTAGTTCCAATAAGTTTGTCTATTGCAACAGAGATGGGAGCTGACCCAAGAGCAGTTTTAATGGCAACCGTTATAGGAGGTTCTTGTGCTTATGCAACTCCGATTGGAATGCCTGCTAATGCAATGGTTTTATCACCAGGGGGCTATCGTTTCATAGACTATATAAAAGCAGGTCTACCATTGATGATAGTTTCCACAATTATTGCTCTGGTATTATTGCCCATTCTTTTTCCATTTTATTCTTAGGGGTATAGTAGTTATCGCTAACTTGAAATTTTTACTCACGAAAGAGACTGATTATTTACAGAATTTCTCGTGATTTGATACTGATATATCATATATTTATCTACTTTATAGCCTTTAGGAATTTAGCAATTTAGCAATAATTCAAGCATGTGGAATCGTTATAGTAAAATTTACGCTGATCCACTTTTGATATATTTAATTATGAAAATAATAAGTTTATAAAAAAAGAACGCCCTTTGGTTAATTTCATTTCTTTGAAATTGCCAAAGGACGGCTTAGATTTGTTACACTAACTTCAATATTCAATAATTCATTATCATAATAGTATTGAGAACAACACACTTGCAATAACTAAGATAATAGCTCCGCCTAAACGACTAGATAATTGAGCGTAAGCCATTAATCCCATGCGGTTAGCAGCACCTAATACGGCTAAGTCTCCTGAACCGCCACGATTTGCCATACATAGTCCAGCTGTAACAGCTGTATCGATTGGGTAAAACCCTACTAGGTAACCAACAGCACCTGATCCAAGTACTGCACCGACGATAATAAATAAAGCCACAACGATATTTGGAAGTGTAACAGCTGCAAGCAATTCGTTTAGGTCAAGATCGACACCAACACCAACCATGATTAGTAGTGTTAAGTGTTTTGTAAAGAATGATTGCAAACGTTTAGCTCCCATACGAACATTAAGCGGAACAACCCCTAATGCACAAAGGATAACTACAAAGATAACCATGTAAGCTAATTCGTGAATTGGGAAACCAAAAATTTCAGGTAATAATACATTACTGAATAATAGACCCACTGAATAAGCTCCAAGAGCAATTAAAAGACCGGATGCAACATCTCCAAGTGTTGGAGTGTAATCTTCATCTGCAAGATCATTTTCTTCAGCTCCGCGAATGATTGTCTTTCCGTCACCTGTTAGTTTAGGGAAAGCATCTCCAAGTTTGTTTAGTAAAGCAGCAGCAAAAATCGCAAAAATATTTCCAACAGTTAAGATAATAACTCAAGTTTCGCACATGTAAAATGATATTAAACAACGGTCTTATCAACTCTTAGGTCGAAAAAAGTCCTGATATTGACTGCCTACCTTTTTATACAAAAAGAACTCCTTTTGTTTTATAATTGATTTAACCACAAACCAAAAACAAAGGAGTTCTTGCCTTTATGGTACACTTAAAAGCTATTAAAAATCAATTACCGAATGAAATAAAAGCCCTTTTTTCTGAATTAAAAGTCACGCAATTTTTAAAACAAGCCCATATGGAAAAGCAAAAAGGGTATTCGGTGGCTATTCTATTCACTTTTCTCTTTAGCCTCGTCTTTAAAGGAAAATCCTTAAACCAAGTTCTCAGTGGGCGGGAAAGCGACCAATACATGAAAAAAGATACCGTGTATCGATGGATGAACAATCCCCATAACAACTGGCGTCTGTTTTTACTTCGGTTTAGTGCGTCTGTCATCGAAAAGCTCCATTCTTTAACGGATACGAAAACCCATATTCGGACGTTGATCTTGGATGATTCGACGTTTTATCGTAATCGAAGCCAAGAGGTACCAGGCTTAGCTCGTCTTTGGATCATGCGCTCAAACAAGGATACAAAGGGTATCGTATGCTTACTTTAGGGTTCTCCGATGGCTATTCTTTCATTCCGATTGATTTCGGGTTACTATCCGGTAAGAAAAAAGTGAACCAAACAATAGCAGAAAAAGATCAACGAACCGTAGGAGCCAAACGATTCAACGAATCAAGTCGTAAAATGCCCGAAGTGGCACTTGAGATGGTTCAACGCGCCTTGAACCAAGGGATTTACGCCACCCATGTGTTGATGGATAAATGGTTTACTTCCCCTAAAATGATAGACCAATTACACGATATGGGGATTCACACCATTGGGATGGTGAAAAATGGAAAAACCAAATACCTTTTTCATCAACGTTTATACAAGCTGGAAGAACTTTATGCCAAATCTACGAAAGAATATACACAAGAAGCGATTATTTCCTCGATTGTGGTGAAACCAAGCTCCGGCAAAAATCCCGTGAAAATCGTTTTTGTCAAAAATCACAATAAGAAAAGTGCTTGGTTGGCGATTATGACCGATGATCTGGATTTATCTTCCCAAGAAATGGTCAAAACATACTCGGCGAGATGGGACATCGAGACATTTTTTAAGGCATCGAAATCATTGCTTCATCTGACTAAAGAAACACAAACGCGACATTATCAAGCCTTAATTTGTCACACCACCATTGTGTTCACACGGTATATTTTATTAAGCTGGCAGCAGCGCTGTGCCAATGATGAGCGGACCTTAGGTGGCTTATTTTATGAACTGGGCGATCAAATAAAAGAACTCGATTGGTCCGCTGCTCTTATCGAATTAGTACATATTATTCAAGCGGTAAGTGAAGAATCAGGAAGCCAATTACAAGATTTTATTACAAGTCAACTCCAACACTGGGTGGATACTCTGCCCCGTTATATCAAGGCTTATCTCCCAGATTTGGTGTGCGAAACTTGAGATAATAATAGCAAAACTGTAGTAAACTTCGCTTCCTTCACCAGTAATACCAGCATAAACTTCAGATAGAGGAATTGCGCCACCACCGTTTCCGCCGCCCATAATAGGTAGCGTATAGTGAGTAATCGCTTCCCCAGGCGTAATACCGAAAAATAGACCGCCTAAGATAGCAAGCAACATAGCGCCTACTAAACCACCAAGTATAGCCGGGAAATAACCGGCAAAACTTTTCATTAATATCTTTCTTTCTAAAGATAATACCGATCCAGTAATTAATACAACAATATAAAATGATAGAAAGTTAATTTCACTCGTAAAATTATCAATAGAAGATACATAAGTTGATGGGATTAAATTATAAGTTCCGATAACTGATGTACCAATAAATGCTAACAGAATTCCTCCGCCAATGTATTTATTCCAAATAGGTAGACGTTTGCCGATTTCATTTAAAGGAATACCAATTGCTAACATAAGGGCAAAAGTACTCGGCATATCGGTACCTAAAGCACCTGAAAACATCGCTGAAAGGATAAGTATACAGGCAACAATCGTTACGTACCATGGAGCGCCGTATAATTTCAACCCTTTCTTTTTCTCATCATTAGCCATAAAATTTCGCTCTCCTTATTATTAAAATTTAATTTTTGTAAATATAGGCTCATTAAGAGTTAATAAATAAATCCTAAACCTCACTTTCTATTTATTTATATAATTAAATGCAGATGTTTACTGCATCCTTTAATCACAGAATAATCATAAGGGATGCGGTAACCGTATTCAATGCTTTTTCAAAAAAAGTACACTGAAAAAACACTATAGAGTGGATTTCTCATCATTAAAAAAGGAAAAATCAAATGGAAAACAAAGTGCAACATGTGTTTTAGGTGTTTTTTTGCCTAACTTTGGTTGACTGGTCTGGGATATCACGTAAAATGAGATTGTATATGTCAGCTTTTTTTATGAAGGATGATAATAAAAAGAAAGGAAAGGGAAAAGACATGAGCGAAAATAAAAAAATCAAGTTAATGGAAACTGTCTTAAGAGACGCTCATCAAAGTTTAATGGCTACTAGAATGTCGACAGAAGACATGCTTCCAATTGTTGAAAAATTGGATAAAGTGGGCTATGAAGCATTAGAATGTTGGGGTGGAGCGACTTATGACGCAGCTATCCGTTACTTAAATGAAGACCCTTGGCAAAGATTGCGAGAAATTCGTAAACGAGCAAAAAATACTAAACTACAAATGTTGTTGCGGGGACAAAACTTATTAGGTTATCGTAACTACGCTGATGATGTAGTAGAAAGTTTTGTTGCTAAAGCTGCTGAAGCTGGAATCGATGTTTTCCGAATTTTTGACGCTTTAAATGATGTAAGAAATTTAGAAACTTCGCTTAAAGCTGTCCAAAAGGCTAATAAACATGCTCAACTTGTTCTTTGCTATACAATTAGCCCTGTTCATACTGTGGATTATTATCGTGATCTAGCAAAAGAATTAGTAGACATGGGCGCTGATTCACTTTGTGTAAAAGATATGGCAGGGATTATGACTCCTGAAGTTGCCAAAGAATTAGTTAGTGAATTGAAGAAAGTCGTTGATGTTCCTGTAGAAATTCATACTCATTCAACGAGTGGCACTTCGGAAATGACATATCTAGAATCTGTAAAAGCAGGTGCTGATATCATTGATACAGCCATTTCTCCTTTTGCAGGCGGAACAAGCCAACCAGCTTCTGAAACGTTAGCTTATGCTTTAAAAGAGTATGGCTATGAATTAGATGTTGATATGGATCTAATGGAAGAAATTGCTGATTACTTCAAACCGATCAAACAAAAATACGTCGATGAAGGTGTTTTTGATTACAAAATGATGGATGTAGAGCCAAATGCTTTATTCTATCAAGTGCCGGGTGGTATGTTATCTAATCTTTATTCTCAACTTAAACAAGCGAATGCTACAGATAAATATGAAGATGTTCTTAAAGAAGTACCTGCAGTCCGCAAAGACTTAGGTTATCCACCGTTAGTAACACCGATGAGCCAAATGGTAGGAACACAAGCTGTCTTTAATGTATTGGCAAAAGAACGTTACAAGATGGTTCCTAATGAAATTAAAAACTATATTCGCGGAGAATATGGAAAGTCTCCAGCTCCAGTGGATAAAACTGTGCAAGAAAATATCATTGGTGACGAAGAAGTTATTACAGAACGTCCAGCTGATCGCTTACAACCAGAAATGGAATCATTGGCAGCTGAATTAGGTGATTTAGCCAAAACAGAAGAAGATGTATTGACTTATGCATTGTTCCCACAAATTGGACTAACTTATCTAAAAAATAAATATGCACCAAAATCAGAAAATAATGATGATGGCATTACTAAAATTAAAGTTACACAGGTATAATAAGAGAGGGTGTCAGAATGTCAAACTTTACAATCCTAGACGGTCTCGTACTAATGGTAGCCGCTATGCTTACTGTGTTTATTGTATTGTTAGGTTTATGGGGAATTTTGATCATTGTAAAAAATTTGGTTGAAAGACAAAATAGTCAGCAAGCAGCTCCAACTAATAATAATCAAGCAGAAGTAACTGTAAATGAGGGGAAACCGGAACCTTCAGAAGGAAAAACAGAAGATGGTTCGATTCCACCTGAAAAAGTAGCTCTTATTATGAGTCTGTTAGTTGATAAAAGTAAAAGAAATAAATAAAAAAATTGGGAGGAACGAAAGTGAATAAATATGAAGTAGAAATCGACGGTAAATTATACCGCGTTACGATCGAAGAAATTAGTGAAAATGAAAGAACAGAACCAAAAAACAATAATAATAATGAAAATAATGCGCAACAACAACAAGCAAGCCCTTCGACTGAACAAGCACAACCAGCGCCTGCTCCATCTTCTGGAAGTGGCCAAAACGTCACAGCTCCAATGCCAGGCAATATCTTTAAAGTATTAGCTCAACCAGGGCAATCAGTTAAAGAAGGAGAAACAGTGGTTGTCTTAGAAGCAATGAAAATGGAAAATGAAATTGTAGCTCCTGCAGATGGCACTATTTCCGCTGTACATGTAAAAGAAGGACAATCAGTGGAAGCTGACGACGTATTATTTGAATTATAATTTCTGAGGAGGTACCAAAAAGATGTTTGATGTCGTAAACGAATTGGTTCAAAACTCAGGAATACTAAGTATGACTTATAAGGAATTGATTATGATTATCGTTTCGCTTATTTTCTTGTACTTAGCTGTTCGAAAAGGGTATGAACCATACTTATTAATACCGATCGCTTTTGGAATATTGTTGGTAAATCTACCATTAGGCGGCGTAATGGATGCACCATCAAATGGCGAATCGGGAGGACTTTTGTATTACCTCTATCAAGGGGTTGACTTAGGGATATACCCTCCTTTGATCTTTTTATGTTTGGGAGCTTCAACGGATTTCGGTCCACTTTTGGCTAACCCTAAAACATTACTATTAGGAGCCGCAGCACAGTTTGGTATTTTTAGTGCTTTCTTTTTAGCCATTGTTGCAGGCATGTCACCAGAAGAAGCGGCTTCTATTGGTATTATTGGTGGGGCAGATGGTCCAACAGCGATCTATTTAACAAGTCAGTTAGCTGACCATATCTTACCTGCGATCGCTTTGGCGGCTTATTCATATATGGCTTTAGTGCCAATTATCCAACCACCTCTTATGCGATTACTTACTACTGAAAAAGAACGTAAAGTGAAAATGGAACAATTGCGTACGGTATCTAAAAAGGAAAAGATTTTATTTCCTATTGTAACTACGCTTTTTGTTACTTTAATTATTCCATCAGCAACGACTTTGGTAGGAATGCTAATGTTAGGAAACCTTATACGTGAAAGTGGACAAGTACCTAAATTATCTGAAACATTGCAGAACTCATTTATGTATATTGTGACTATTCTTTTAGGTGTTTCTGTCGGTGCAAAAGCAACGGGTGAAACTTTCTTAACGTTGAATACACTTATTATCACAGTGTTAGGTCTTATCGCTTTTGCTGTAGGAACTGCTTCTGGTTTGTTATTAGGTAAATTGATGTACAAGATGACAAACGGACAAATTAATCCTCTAATTGGGGCAGCGGGGGTTTCTGCCGTACCAATGGCAGCTCGTGTTGTTCAAAAAGAAGGTATTAAATACAATCCAAGTAATTATCTTCTGATGCATGCGATGAGCCCTAACGTTGCTGGGGTTGTCGGATCAGCTGTTACTGCGGGTGTATTGTTATCCTTCTTCGGTTAATTTATATAATGTAGATGGTCATATAGTAATTGTGATAGATAAAACCTGTGAAATGACGAGAAATCGTTCATTTTACAGGTTTTAATTTTTGGTTTTAAAGCTAGAATAGCTCATAATTTCTAAAGTTCATTTACTTTTTCTCATGCTCACTTTCAATACATAAGTTTAGTTAATCTCTTTCTTGACGCTATTTTCATGACACAAGTTTAGGAAAGCTTTGTCGTATATTCCCTCATAAACTTGCTTTATAAAATAAGGTCACGTATTCTTAATTATAAAGTTTCAAACAGCAGTAAATGGGGGATTAAAATGAATTTAAATCTATATATTAAAGGTAAATGGCATACGCCAACGAATGGGCAAAATAGAGAAATCGTTAATCCAGCAAACGGTGAGGTTATTTTCCATACAGTCGATGGAAATAAAGATGATGTCCAAGCAGCTATTCAAGCGGCACGTTCCAGTTTTGATCAAAGGGATTGGCCAGAAATGACTAGTGCACAGCGTTCACGTTTGTTAATGGAAGTTGCGGACCGAATTGAAAAGCAGTTAGATACTCTAGCAGAACTGGAAATGTTGGATAATGGTAAACCGCTACATGAAGCTAAAATTGATGTTCAAGATGCGGCCGACTGCTTTCGCTATTATGCTTCTATTATCCGAAAATCCAATGGGAAAACTTTTAATCCTGCGCCAAACTTAGAAACAGTAGTTGTGCGTGAGCCAATCGGCGTTTGTGGCTTAATTGTTCCATGGAATTTTCCTTTACTAATGGGCGTGTGGAAAATCGCAGCGGCGTTGGCTGCAGGGAATACGATTGTGTTGAAACCTTCCGAGGTTACCCCAATAACAGCAGTCAAACTATTTGAAATTTTTGCTGATACCGGTTTTCCGGCAGGTGTTGTTAATCTAGTAATGGGTGAAGGGAAAATAGTAGGTAACGAACTGGCTATTAGTCATGATGTAGATATGGTTTCTTTTACTGGAGGAACAGAAACGGGTAGGCAGATCATGAAAGCTGCTAGCGGTAATTTAAAGAAAGTTTCTCTTGAATTAGGTGGGAAGTCACCCAATATTATTTTTGCCGATACGGATATCGAACTGGCCGTAGATTATGCGCTATATGGTATTTATTATGGCGCTGGACAAATTTGTTCAGCTGCTTCCAGAATTTTAGTAGAGGAATCTATCTACGATGCATTTGTGGATCGCTTTGTGGCGCGGGCTAGTAAAATCACAGTGGGACCGGGGAATAATCCAGATACTGAGATGGGGCCGCTGGTTAGTGAAGAACATATGCAAAAAGTGCTAGATTATATTCGGATAGGTCAAGAAGAGGGCGCACGTCTTGCTTGTGGCGGCAATAGGTTAAGGAATACTGGGCTTAGCGCTGGATATTTTGTCGAACCTACTGCTTTTATTGATGTAGAGCAAAATATGAGAATTGTCCAAGAAGAAGTATTCGGTCCTGTAGTTACGATTCAGAAATTCACCGATGAAACAGAAGCAATCGAACTGGCTAATGGTACCAGGTATGGTTTAGCAGGAGCTGTATTTACAAATGATGGTAATCGGGCTTGGCGCGTTATTAAAAAAATAAAAGCAGGAATAACTTGGATTAATACGTATCATGAAAATTATTACGAAGCTCCTTGGGGTGGTTATAAAGAAAGCGGCATTGGCAGAAGCTTGAGCGAAACAGGTTTAGACGAATTTTCTGAACTTAAACAAATTAATATTAATCTCCAGCCCGATATGATTAATTGGTTTAGGGAATAAACAAGATCAACCGATGCCTAAAAAGCTCTGCGAAGTTACCAATTATTTATTGGTTAAAAATGTTTTATTCAAAAAATAAATAAGATGAAGAGAAGAGGACGATAGATGAATTTTGAATATTTGATGCCCACCAAAGTAATTACCAAGAAGGGTGTAAGTGCCGATATTGGATATTATGCAAATGAATACCATTTGAAGTATGTGCTGATTATTTCCGATAAAGGTGTGGAAAAAGCAGGGCTGTTAACACCTATTTACCATAGCTTAGATGAGTATCAGATTCAATATAAATCATTTTATGATGTGAAACCCAATCCTCATGATACTGATTGTGATCGAATCGCTGCAAAATTTAGCGATGCAACTATCGACGCGATTATTGCAATTGGCGGAGGAAGTGTGATTGATACGGCTAAAGCAGTAAGTATTCTTTGCACAAATAAGGGGACAATAAAAGATTACGAAGGGATGGAGGTAGCCAAACAACCGCCGCTTCCGCTTCTTTGTGTCCCTACGACTGCTGGAACAGGAAGTGAAGTAACGAGTTGGTCAATTATTACTGATACTACCAAACATTATAAAATGGGGGTAGGCGACCAACGTATTATTCCTAAACTCGCTTTGTTGGATGTAGAACTGACACAATCAATGCCCGCTTCGGTTGCTGCTAGTACAGGTTTGGATGCACTAACTCATGCGATTGAGGCCTATACGTGTCGTATAGCCAATCCCATTACCGATGGCTTAGCCCTTCATGCTATTCGACTGGTTAAGGAGAACTTAGCGACAGCAGTTCAAGATGGGGACGCGGCTGCAAGAGAAAATATGCTGATTGCTAGCTTAATGGCAGGAATCGCCTTTGGGAATGCAGATACTGCAGGGGTACACTGTTTATCTGAAGCCATTGGTGGTAGATATGATACTTCACATGGGGTGGCAAATGCTATTTTTCTACCCTATATGTTCCATCATAATATGGATGCTGATTTTAAAAGACATGCAGAAGTTGGTTTTGCATTAGGAGTGGATGCTGGCAATACAGTGGAGAAAGCGGCATACGAAACGGTGGAAATTTTATTAGACTTCAACCAGCAATTTAATATCCCTGCATTTGCGGAACTGGATAAGGTAGAGCAAAACGATTTTCAACAATTGGCTGAAACGGCCGTACAAAGTTCATCCAATCCAAATAACGCTAAAGAAATGGCTGTACCCGATTATGTAAAAGTAATGGAAGAGGCTTATCGGAATGTCTTAGCATATAGTTAAAGAAGAAGCGTTTATTTTTTTCTATAAGTTTGAAATGATGTTGGACTGTTTACATTTATATTAGAAAAAAGCCTGTGAAATGATGATTTCTTATCATTTCACAGGTCTTTTGTTTAGAGCTTATATCTTTTATTTTCTATAAACATCTTTCAATGTCACGGGTGCAGCAAAAGTATGATAATTCATTCCGGCAATATCATCACTTTGTAAGACGGATTGTTGGTTTTGGCTAATTGAAATCATACCGCTGTGTTTTCCATCATTTCTTTTTCTGCTGCTATTAACGCTTCCCAACGTTTTTGGGGATCATTAGCATATTTTCCTGAGGCATCGTCCAATAGTTTATCATAAGTATCGTTTGAATAATTTCGATCATTTCCAGAAAACTTTCCACATTGGAGGCAACTTTACGGATGTGCCACCAAAACTATTTATATTGGAGGCAGCTTTGCGGATGTACCTCCAAAACTATTTATATTGGAGGCAACTTCGCGGATGTACCACCAAAACTTTTCATATTGGAGGTAACTACGCAGATGTACCACCAAAACTATTTATATTGGAGGCAACTTCGTGGATGTACCGCCAAAACTATTTATATTGGAGGCAACTTTGCGGATGTACCTCCAAAATTTTTCATATTGGGGTCAACTTTACGGATGTGCCTCCAAAGTTTTCTATTATGGTTCTTTTTTACTAACCTAAGGCTCTTAATCAATCAAAGCACTCGCCGTTAAAAAGCTAAAGACACCTCAAGTAAATGAAATGTCAAAATAATAATTTTTTTGAATAGTAACTAAGATGTGTGGACAACTTCTTTTTATTTTTCTTCTTTTACTTGGAATAGAAAGATTTCCAAATAGATTCAACAAATTTGTTCTATTTTATAAAGCGCTTAATGTTTCACATAGCGTAAAACATTTTTCATTATTAAAGATAATTTAATTACCTGACATTTTATTTAGCGTTACTGAGTTTTCTTATTTTCTACCATGTAATGATTTCCTAGTAATTCTACAAACGCTAACAGCTTGTACTTACCTGTGCGCTCTAAATCATGGTTTCCTAATGAAACAACGGTATCGAATAAAGAGGACAGCTTCATATGTGGGTTTTGAGTAATTAAGACATTGCTAGCTTTTGAGTTAATAATCGATAGCGTTAAATCTTTTTGCATGACTAGCGACCCTTCAAGTGAAACAACGATTACCAAATCGTCCTTTTTTAAATAGGGAATGATTTCATGTTGCTTTCTGCCATCTACTGGATAAACGGCTTCTTTGCCACAATTTAAAAGAACTGTCTGTAAAATCATGGTTATATTTCCCGGAATTAACGTGGAAAACAAGTAAATTCGCTGACTTTCTTGTATTTTTTTACTGATGGTTTCAAGTTGCTTGGGATCAAAGTGATTAATAAAGGTATTAAATTCATCGCTTACCGTTTGCAATTCGGCTAACAGTAATTTGTTGATGGGCTGTTTTTCTTTTCTAGCTAAAAGATCGAGTTCCATTTCGTTTTCTTCTAATTGCATTAAAAAGTAATCTTTTTTAAACTCGCTAAATCCTTCATAACCCAATTTCTTAGAAAAACGTGTGACACTAGCTTCGGATAGATGACAGGCCTTGGCGATATCAGTGATCGTAATCGATTGACGATAAAGGTTATTTAATAAATATTGTGCGATAATATGTTCTGTATCGTTTGTTTGATAGTGGTTCAAAATGTCTTGTATTGAAAGAATTAATCCACCACTCATGAAATACACTCCTTTTCTGAATTGTATCCTTAATTTTCATAAAATGAAAGTAGGGAGCGATATGTGAAAGTAGTATAGTAAATTCGAAAGTGTAAGCGCTTGTTATTGTGCTATGCTTAAACTATAAATTGGAAGGGAGAATTTTAATGAAGTTACGTGATGATTTTTATTGGGGAAATTCTGTATCCAGTATGCAAACAGAGGGCGCTTGGAATGAAGGAGGCAAAGGAAAATCTGTTTATGATATTAGAGAAGCAACAGAAAATGCTTCCGATTGGAAAGTAGCGACAGATTCTTATCATCGCTACCAAGAAGATTTTGATTATATGCAGGATCTAGGGATGAATATGTACCGCTTTCAAATTTCCTGGAGTCGAGTCAATCCAGAAGGAAATGGCGAGTGGAACGAAGAAGGGATTGCGTTTTATGATCAATTTATTGATGAGCTGATTGCTCGCGGGATCGAGCCGATGGTTTGTTTGTATCACTTTGATACGCCGCTGCACTTAGCCGAAACCTACAACGGATTTATTTCAAAAGAAGTAGTAAATGCGTTTGTTCGCTACGGAAAAGAAATGGTTGATCGTTTTGGTCATAAGGTGAAACACTGGTTGACTTTTAATGAACAAAACATTTTTAGCATGCCAGATGAAGGATTCCGAGTTGCAGGTTATTTAACTGGCGAGCAAACATTAGAAGAATTATACCAAATTCAGCATAATACGATGGTTTGTCATGCCAGTATTGCTAACTATATTCATGAAAATACTGATGCCAAAATCAGCGGTATGCTGGCTTATCAGGAAGTTTATCCGGCAACGAGTCATCCGGAAGATATACGTTTAGCACGTGAATTTGATGAATTTCTAAATCATCATTATTTAGACATGTATACCTACGGCAAACGACCAGACTCCTATTTGAAATTTATTGAAAACCGTAAGTTTGACCTAGCGATTACTGAAGAAGAGTTAGCTGAAATTATGAAATTGCGCAGTGATTATTTGTCCTTTAGCTATTATTCCAGTACGACCATAGACCATACACAAGTACCAGCAGATGCTGCACCGAATGAATATATGCCACTTGGTAAAAAAGATAATCCTTATATTGATACGACGGAATGGAATTGGCAGATCGATCCTGATGGTTTCCGTGATATTTTAAATAAAATCTATCAACGATATAACCTGCCCGTTTTTCCAATCGAAAATGGGATTGGCGTTATAGAAAAGTGGGATGGCAAACATCCAATTGAAGATGATTATCGCATTGCTTACCATAAAGACCATCTCCTTGCTTTGTTAAAGGCGGTTAACCTAGACGGTGTAGATGTCTTAGGATACTTAGGTTGGGGACTAATTGATATTTTAAGCTCACAAGGAGACATGCGCAAACGCTATGGCGTGGTTTATGTTAATCGGGAAAATCATGATCTAAAAGATTTAAAACGAGTCCCTAAAAAAAGTTATGATTGGTTCAAACAAGTCATTCAGACAAATGGTGATTATCTATTGAAATGAGGCGATAGAAATGAATAGTAAATTTATGAATAAGTTTGTGGAAATAGCTTCAAAAATTGGAAATCAAGTGCACCTACGCTCTTTACGTGATGCATTTGCAACCATTATTCCGATGTTTATTTTGGCAGGCTTAGCCGTATTGATCAATAATGTATTGTTTCCCTTTATTTTTTCTGGTGAAACTTTAACTGTCGCACAAGATTTTGGGAACAGTATTAATAACGGAACGTTAAATATTGCCGGACTATTGTTGTGTCCTACGATTGCCTATTTTTTATCTTCAAATAAAGGCTTTGCCAATCCAATCTCTGCGGCAGTTGTAGCCATGGCAACTTACATTACGATTATGCCACTAGCCGTAGATGTGCCTTTTAATGAGTCAACGATCGAAACAACAGGTGCATTAACTTATGAAAATTTAGGCACAGAAGCGATGTTTGTTGGTATCATTATTGGATTGGTAGCGACTGAAGTCTTGTTAGCATTGAATAAAACGAAGGTGCTGCGGATCAATTTAGGCGAACAAGTTCCACCGGCGGTTTCGAAATCCTTTAGTACTATGTTACCAGCGATTATTACTGTTTCCTTATTTGCTGCACTTTCCTTACTTTTACAAATCACGTTAAATATGGATTTGATTACGCTGATCGTGACGCTTATCCAACAACCACTGCGCGCAGTGGGGGCTAGCTTACTTGGCTATTTATTCTTATATAGTTTTGGCAATCTTTTATTTACGTTTGGGATTCACCAATCGGTTATTAATGGCCCTTTTACTGAACCATTTTTAACACAAAATATTAACGAAAATATGATTGCTTATTCGCAAGGCACAGAACCGCCTAATATTTTGACGATTAGTTTTCAAACGTCTTTTGCGCAAATGGGTGGAACGGGTGCAACCATTTGTTTACTAATTGCAATTCTGATCTTTTCCCGGATGAAATCTTACCGGGAAATGGCTAAATTAAGTTTAGCTCCAGGACTTTTTGAAATCAATGAACCTGTAATCTTTGGCTTGCCCATTGTTTTTAATATTCCGATGATTATTCCATTTGTCATCATACCGATTATCCAAACATTAATTGCCTATGCTGTAACAGCACTCGGTTGGATTAGTAAGACCGTCGTCTTTATCCCTTGGGTCACGCCCCCAGTTATCAGTGGTTATCTCGCTACAGCAGGCGATTGGCGCGCACCGATTTTGCAAATCATTTTGATTACACTGGGCGTCATCATTTACCTGCCATTTCTAAAAATCAGTGAACGCGTATTGAAACGTCAAGCTGAAATGAATAGTTAATTTGTAACAGCAAGGATGAGTGCTATTTTTCACTGATTCTTGCTGTTTCATTTATGTTGTAGGGGGGAATGAACAAAGGAGAGCATTACCTATTCAATTATGTTTAGCGAAGGGTTAACTTTTGTTAATTACTAAAACTTGAAAGGACCAAAATAGCGTTGATCCCTTGATAAATCAGACAAATTTAACAAAAAAATAGCATGAACGATCTCAAACTTGGTATAATAGAGTTAACCAAAAACCACTAACCAAGGAGTGTTCATGCTATGTCAATTATAACACAAACAAACTCAACTTCGGAAGAATTTTCGCATTCCATATCGAACTTTTTCCATCGTTTCCATCTTTCTGATGCGCTGAAAAAATCCAACGCAAAGCACAAGAAAGGGCATCCAGTTTCTGTTATTTTTTCTTTTTTACTGGCTTCGATTTTTACCCATGGCTCGACCTATCGCTCTTATCGAAAACAAAAAGAAGAACTCCCCTTTTCCGATAAAACGTTTCGAAATTTGTTAAATGATCCACGGATCCACTGGCAAAAACTTCAGATTTTGATTGCAAAAGCGGTCTTGGCTTTTTTACGTCCGCTAACAAGTCAAGATCGGAAAACGACCTTTATCATCGATGATTCCATGTACACACGCTTAAATGCTCAAAAAGTCGAATGTGCAGCACTCCAATATGATCACGCCCAAAAGAAATATTTGAAAGGCTTTCGCTATTTACAGTTAGGCTGGAGTGACGGCAATAGCTTTATCCCTGTCGCTTTTTCGCTGCTTTCAGGAAAGCGAAAAATCCAATCAAATAACCCCTTGGGGGACCAACGGACAAACGCGGGAAAACGCCGCGCACAGGCTTTCCGCAAAGGAACAGAAGTAACGGTAGAACTCTTACGTGAGGCGCTGAAACAAGGCGTCCAAGCCGACTATGTCTTATTTGATACCTGGTTTTCGAGTCCTAAAATGTTTCAAGAGATTCGCACCTTGCAATGCCACTGCGTCGCCATGATCAAACGTTCAAAGAAGGTGCATTATCGTTATCAAGGACAAATGATGGATGTCAAACAAATCTTTCAAGCCAATAAAAAGCGTCGCGGCCGCTCACGTTATCTCCTAAGCGTCCAAGTGGAAGCCCTGGTTGACAACGAGAGATTGCCGATAAAATTAGTCTATATTCGAAATCGCAATAAGCGCAATGAGTATCTCGTTTTGGCTTCCACAGATCCAGCCTTAACCGAAGACGAAATCATTCAGCTTTATTCCCGACGCTGGAATATTGAAATTTACTTTAAAATGTGTAAACAATACCTAAAATTAGCGAAATACCAAGGCCTTTCCTATGATGGCATTTTCGCTCATACCACGCTCGTTGCAGTTGCCTATATGATTTTAGCCGTTCAAGAACGTGAGAGTAAAGACGACCGCACGTTGGGGGAGTTGTTTTATCTTCTACTCGATGAGCTTTCCGAGTTTTCCGTGGCCGAAGCAATCTTGCAGTTATTGGATTTATTTCAAGAAGCTTTCGCCAACGAATATGTCTTAGATGAGACGGTTTTAAATAACATTATCGAGCAGTTTCTTGCCAAGCTTCCCTCTTCGGTCCAAAATCAACTCAAAGGGACGGGGACAAGTTAATTTTCCTTTAGAAAATGCCTGCATAGCAAGGGATAAGACTGTAAAAAGAGGTTTCAAGTTTTAGTTTAATTATTGAAAATAGGCGTTATAATTAATTTGTAAATAATTCGTATAGGAAGTGCTGACAATGGATGAAAAGAAAAAAGTAGATTTACTTTCCGAAATGATTCAAACCAAATCAATCAACGGTAACGAAAAAGAGGTAGCTAAGACCTTGCAACGAGAGCTAAATGAAGCGGGAATTTCTAATGAAATTTTGCCATTTGGTGATAATCGTGCAAATTTAGTCGCAACTTTAGGGAGCGGGCATCCTGTATTAGCCGTTTCTGGCCATATGGATGTGGTTGATGTTGATGAAGAAAATTGGAATACTGATCCATTTGAGTTAGTTGAAAAAGAGGACATGTTTTACGGTCGAGGCGTAACGGATATGAAGGCGGGATTAATAGCGTCAGTGATTGCGATGATCGAATTAAAAGAAGCTGGAACTCCACTTAAGGGAACCATTAAGTTATTAGCTTCTGGCGGCGAAGAAGTTGGCCAATTAGGGGCTGAAAAAATGGCAAACCAAGGCTATATGAAAGATGTCGATGCTTTGCTGATTGCTGAACCAAGTGGTTATCGTTGTGTATATGCAAATAAAGGGGAACTAAATGTAACGATTAATTCTAAAGGGAAAGCTGCTCACAGCTCAATGCCAAAAGCAGGAATTAATGCTGTTGAACATTTGTTGCAGGTGTTAAATAAGATTGAAAATAAAATCAAAGAAGCAACGGATGGCATCGAAAAATGAAGTACTAGGAGATACTGTATTTAATATCGATGTGATTAAGGGCGGTAATCAAATCAACGCGATTCCCGCATCAGCGCAAGCACAAATTAACATGCGAACGATTCCTGAATTCCCTAATGATAAATTAGAAGAACTCTTTAAAAAAGTGATTGCTGAATATAACCATCAAACAGATGCGCAAATTGATTATTCAGTGACCATGAATACCATTCCTATTACTGGAAAAAAAGATTCTTCTTTGGTTAAACTCATCCAAAAAATTGGTCAACCTTACGTACAAAACCAAAAAATGTCAGATGATGAAATTAAAGCAGCTAAAAAATCAGCTGAATTAATGGGGATGAAGTTTTCCACCGATGAAATTTTAACCATGGGTATGTCCGCCGGTACGGACGGTTCAAAATTTTTGATCGACCAACCTGAAGGTTTTGATTATGCGATGTTTGGTCCCGGTAACGATACGATGCACAAAGATAACGAAAGCTTATCAAAACCGATGTACTTTAACTTTATAGAAATCTTCAAACAATTGTTTGCTGAGTATCTAAGCTAGCTCACCAATCTAAAAACTTTTGTAGACTGTCTACTAATTGAGTAGGCAGTTTTTTCTTATTTTTCTAAACATTGTCTTTTGTCAAAACTCTGACAAAGAGCTTCATCCTATGTTACGATGAAATTGTAGATGACAGTTGGAATGAATTTAAGCGGCTTTTAAAGTTCTTAAACAAAAGTATTTCAAGAAAATTGTTGTATATCTTTGTAATCAAGTGCACAAACGGATGGTTCGACGAACGCCGCATATAAAAAAGAATCGATTTATTGAATCGTTTGAAAACGCATACTTCATTGGTGCTATAGAAAGTTTTTAATAGAGCATAAGGTTTTGTGAGGGTCATTTTTTAATCGGCTTGTAGAAATTTTACCAGCAGACCATAGCAGGAGGAGATGGGTTCAGATGAAAAGTTATTTATTTCCCACTTACCAAAGAAAATCATTTGAGATTGTAGAAGGGACAGGCAGTTGGGCCAAGGACAATTTAGGTAACGCCTATCTTGATTTTACCAGTGGGATCGGTGTGACAAATCTTGGCTACCAGCATCCTTTAATCGAATCAGTATTAATAGAACAAGCCCAAAAAATCTGGCATACCACCAATCTATACGAAAACCATCTGCAGGAAGCTGTTGCACAAAGATTAGCTAATGGGCAGGATTTTTTGTCGTACTTTTGCAGTAGCGGCGCTGAAGCTAACGAAGCTGCAATCAAATTAGCAAGAAAATATACGGGGAAGTCAGAGATCATTTCTTTTGAAAACTCTTTTCACGGCCGGACATATGGAGCAATGTCAGCTACCCCACAAGCCAATATACAAGCTGGTTTTTCACCGTTGGTTCCAGATTTTGTTTATTTACCCTTTAATGAGATTACTCCTTTAAAAAGACAAATCAATCAAAATACGGCTGCAGTCATAGTGGAATTAATTCAAGGAGAAGGCGGAATCGTTCCAGCCGATATTGAATGGGTGCAGCAAGTCGCTCAACTGTGTCACGATAACGATGTCCTTTTGATTATCGATGAAGTACAAACTGGAATCGGCCGAACCGGAACGCTTTTTGCCTATGAACAATACCAGATTGAACCTGATATCTTTACTTCGGCTAAAGCACTTGGCAATGGTTTTCCAGTTGGCGCAATGGTAGGCAAAGAAAAATTGAAGTCGGCTTTTGGAGTTGGAAGCCATGGCACGACTTTTGGAGGGAACCCATTAGCGATGGCGGTTGCCAATGAAGTGTTAACAATTATACAAACCACCGATTTGTTGTCAGAAGCCCAAGAAAAAGGTACCTATTTTTTTGAACGCCTAACTACCATTAATCCTAAATATATTAAAGAAATTCGTGGTAAGGGGCTAATGGTCGGGATTGAATTAAAAGAAAGTCTTGCGGTAGCAGATGTAATCAATGAATTAACTGATGTAGGATTATTAACTTTAAATGCCGGGACGAACACCTTGCGGCTTTTACCTCCACTGACACTCACCAAAGCAGAAATCGATATTGGAATTGATAAATTAAAAGCTGTTTTGGAAAATCCTACTTTTTAGTATATTTATAGTTAAGAAGTCGAGCTTAAAATGCGTTATTTTTCATTTTGAAAAAAATAAGTGCTAGACTATTATTGTAAGTAGGTTTTGTAAGGAGTGTTTAATTTGGATAAAAAAGAAAAAATGTCTTTATTACAAGAAATCATTCAAATCAAATCGGTCAACGGCGATGAAATGGATGTTGCAAAAATTTTAAAGAGAGTGTTGGATGATGCCGACATCGACAATGAAATTTTACCATTTGGTGATAATCGGGCAAATCTAGTCGCAACGCTAGGTGAAGGTCATCCAGTTTTAGCTGTTTCTGGACATATGGATGTGGTGGATGTTGATGAAGAAAATTGGGATACTGATCCATTTAAATTAGTTGAAAAAGGCGATATGCTTTATGGTCGTGGCGTGACAGATATGAAAGCTGGTTTAGCTGCTTTGATCATTGCGATGATTGAACTAAAAGAAGCAGGAACACCGCTTAATGGCACCATTAAATTACTAGCAACTAGTGGTGAAGAAGTGGGACAATTGGGCGCTGAAAAATTGACTGAACAAGGTTATATGAAAGATGTGGATGCCTTGATGATCGCTGAACCAAGCGGTTATCGTTGTGTATATGGTAATAAAGGTGAACTAAATGTTACCGTAAATTCAAAAGGGAAGGCTGCTCACAGTTCGATGCCTAAAGCAGGTGTTAATGCTGTCGAACACCTATTACATTTGCTAGCTAACATTGAAGGCAAAATCAAGCAAGCAACAGACGGTATTAATAATGATGTCTTGGGCGGTACAGTATTTAATATTGACGTGATTAATGGCGGTAATCAAATCAATGCAATTCCCGCTTCAGCTCAAGCATAAATTAATATGCGAACCATTCCTGAATTTACCAATGATAAATTGGAAGGCATCTTTAAAGAAGCCATTGCTGAGTATAATGATAAGACGGATGCTCAAATTGATTATTCAGTGACAATGAACACCATTGCTATTACTGGAAAAGAAGATTCTTCTTTGATTAAGCTTATTCAAAAAATCGGAAAACCTTATGTGCAAAACCAAAAAATGTCAGATGACGAAATTAAAGCAGCTGAAAAATCAGCTGAATTAACTGGAATGACGTTTTCAACCGATGAAATTTTGACCATGGGCGTTTCTGGCGGAACAGATGGCTCAAAATTCTTAATTAACCAACCAAAAGGCTTTGATTATACAATGTTTGGGCCTGGTAATGACACCATGCATAAAGATAATGAAAGTTTGGCAAAATCGATGTATTTTGATTATATTGATATTTACAAACAGTTATTTACTGAATATTTAAGTTAATCAAACTGAATATAATAATGAAAGCAAGCGAATGTAACCTAGCGATAGGATATTCACTTGCTTTTTGTTTTCAAGAAATGTCTAATAGAAGGGCTAATATAATAGCTCATCTGTTTGTTATATTTTAGACGTTGGGAAGTGGATCATCATACCATTTCTCAATTTTTTTGTTCTTGTAAATTAAAGAATAATTCTCTTTTTAAACTTGTTAAATCCTTGGCAATTAAGGGATATTGGTAAATAAGAAATTATTGGGAATTTTCCCACAAAATAGGAAAAATATAGAAATGAGAAGTACAGTTCCATTTGCTTTGTAAACCCTATCATTCATAATAAAATTTGCTACACTTAAATCAGCAAACGATTTCAAATTAAATTTATGAGGAAGTGAAAGAGTAATGATGCAAAAAATTCAACGCTTCGGCGGGGCGATGATCGTACCTGTTTTATTGCTTGCATTTAACGGAATTATCTTAGCTTTATCGACTGTCTTTCAAAATCCCGATATTGTTGGTTCTATTGCCACACAAGGAACCTTTTGGAGTAATATTTGGGGAGTGATTGAAGAAGGCGGTTGGACAGTCTTCAATAATATGGAGTTGCTCTTTGTTATTGGGTTACCGATTAGTTTAGCAAAAAAGGCTAGTGGTCGTGCAGTATTGGAATCATTTGTTATTTATATGACGTGGAACACTTTTATGAACGCTATTTTGCAGACGTGGAATTTTGGCGTTGATTTAAGCAATCCAGATGCGATAGGAATTAAGTCAATCGGTGGTGTAACAACTCTTGATACCAGTATTATCGGAGCAATTTTATTAGCTGGTGTAGCGATTTATTTACATAACCGGTTTTACGACACTACGCTACCTGAATGGTTGGGCGTTTTCTCTGGTTCCTCATTTGTCGTTATTTTAGGATTTATTGCAGCATTGCCATTAGCTTTCTTAGCTGCCTGGGTTTGGCCACCGATTCAAGATGGCATTGCCCAATTACAAGGGTTTATGGCTTCAAGTGGAACAATTGGCATTGGTATTTATGTCTTCTTGGAACGAATTTTGATACCAACCGGTCTGCACCATTTTATCTATCAGCCATTTGATTTAGGTCCCGCAGTTGTTCAAGGCGGAACAATCAGCTATTGGTTTGAACATTTATCAGAAATTGCCAATTCTACTGACTCTTTAAGAGAACTTTTTCCTGGGGGAGGATTTCAATTCCAAAATGTTTCAAAAGTATTTGCACCAATTGGAATTGGAGGAGCTTTTATAGTAACATCCAAACCGGAAAATCGGAAAAAGACAATGGCTTTAGTTATCCCAACAGCACTTACTGCAATTTTATCAGGTATTACGGAACCATTTGAATTTACTTTCTTGTTCCTAGCACCGCAATTATTTTTTGTTCATGCGTTGTTAGCTGCATCAATGAGTATGATTATGTACGCAATGGGTGTATCGGCTTCTATTGGTGGTGGTTTCATCGCTAACTTTTCCCAGTTTATTTTACCAATGTGGGCCAATCATAAAGACGCTATATTTATTTTCTTAGGCGTGGGTTTAGCCTTTTCAGTGATTTATTTCTTCTTGTTCCGCTGGGCGATCGTTCGATTCAATATTAAAACACCAGGACGTGAGGATAGCGGTGAAGTCAAAATGTACAGTAAAAAAGACTTTAAAGAAAAACAAGCGACAGGCGGTGTGGCCATGTCTAGCATTAGAGAAAGTGACAATCCAAATGCACAAAAAGCCGCTCAATTCTTAGAAGGACTTGGAGGTGCGCAAAATATTACAGATGTGACCAATTGCGCAACGAGGCTGCGCGTTTCTGTGGCAGATGAAGGACAAGTATTAGAAGATGATTTCTTTAAAGGAGGCGGTGCGCACGGAATTGTACGAAACGGGAAAGCATTTCAAGTCATTGTTGGACTTGATGTGCCGAAAGTAAGAGAGTTTTTTGAAGAAATTGTAGAAGATGAAAACAAGAATTACGAAGGAGACGAATAATTTTATGACTTTGAAAAAACAATCAATCGTAGTAGCAGGCGGCGGAAGCACATTTACACCGGGAATTGTATTAATGTTGTTAGAAAACTTGGACAAATTTCCTATTCGTTCATTAAAATTTTATGACAATGATGCTAAGCGACAAAAACAAGTGGCCGATGCGACAGAAATTATTATCAAAGAACGTGCACCGGAAATCGAATTTAAAACTACTACTGACCCCGAAGAAGCTTTTACTGATGTTGATTTTGTCATGGCGCATATCCGTGTTGGGAAATATGCAATGCGTGAAAAAGATGAAAAAATCCCAATGAAATATGGTGTGATTGGTCAAGAAACTTGTGGTCCTGGTGGAATTGCTTATGGAATGCGTTCCATCGGTGGAGTCTTGGAAATCCTTGACTACATGGAAAAATATTCGCCAGATGCCTGGATGCTAAATTATTCGAATCCGGCAGCAATCGTAGCCGATGCGACAAGCAGACTCCGTCCTAACAGCAAGATCATCAACATTTGCGACATGCCAGTAGGAATCGAACATCGCATGGCAGAAGTATTAGGCTTAAAATCTCGTAAAGAAATGGTCGTTCGTTATTATGGCCTGAATCACTTTGGCTGGTGGACAGATATTCGCGATAAAGATGGAAATGACTTAATGCCGCAATTAATCGATTGGGTTAAAGAACATGGTTATGTTACGCCAAGTGAATTAGAAGGAACTTCTGATGAAGAAATAGAACCAAGCTGGGCCTACACCTTTGGTAAAGCCAAAGAAGTACAATGGCTTGATCCGGATACTTTACCGAATACGTATTTGAAATATTATTTCTACCCACAAGATGAAGCAGAGCATAGCGATCCAGAATATACACGTGCCAATGAAGTCATGGATCATCGTGAAAAAAATGTGTTCAGTGAATGTAACCGTATCGCTAACATTAAAACAGCGGAAGACGCAAAATTAGTGGCTGATGATCATGCAAGTTATATTGTTGATCTAGCTCGAGCAATTGCCTATAACACCAAAGAACGTATGCTTCTAATTGTGCCAAATCATGGAGCAGTAGAAAACTTTGATGCAGAAGGCATGGTAGAAGTTCCTTGTATTGTAGGATCGCAAGGACCAGAGCCTATGACCCAAGGTTCTATCCCTCGTTTCCAAAAAGGATTGATGGAACAACAAGTAGCGGTAGAAAAATTGGTCGTTGAAGCTTGGATGGAAGGATCGTATCAAAAATTATGGCAAGCTCTTACTCTATCTCGTATCGTACCTAACGCACGGGTAGCAAAACAAATTTTGGATGATTTAATTGAAGCTAATAAAGATTTCTGGCCAGTATTAAAATAGTGGAATAAAGGATAGGTTCTCAGATGTTAAATTGTTTTAGTATCTGAGAGCCTTTTGTGTTGGTATAAATTAAAAAAACGTCCTGGTAACATTTTTTAGTTGCACTTCCGCCTTGTGTTACAATTAAAACACAAATTAGTGGAGGTTGAAACTTTTGAATATAGAAACTTTAATTAATGAACATTATGATCATTTAAATGAAAATGACCAACATATTGCTAAATATATTATTAACCATGAAGAAGAGTGCAAATATTTGTCCATTATCCAGTTGGCAGAAGTTACCTTGACATCAAAATCTTCTATTTTACGTTTTACTCAAAAACTAGGTTTTTCTGGGTATAGTGAATTTAAATACGCATTGAAACAGCAAAAATTACAACAACAAGAGCAGCAATCTTTTGTGGCTATGCAGCAAGAGGACTTATTACAAACAGCTAAGATTTTCAGCCAGCAAAATGTTACTCCTGTGTTAGAAGCTTTCGATCGTGCAGACTCGATCTACTGTTATGGAACCGGTTGGGGTCAACGGGATGTTTTGCAGAATTTCATGCGCAGCGTCATTCCGCTGCAACGTTTTCCGATACATTTACAATCGCAAAAAGAGCTAAGCATTGTTTTAGATGGCTCGATTACAGAAAAAGATTTGATGATTGTTCTTTCATTAAGTGGAGAAAATAAGCCTCGAGAAGACATTTTGAATCGTATGAGGTTAAAAAATATTCCTATCTTATCGATTACTAATATGAGTAGAAATCGCCTGGCTTCAAAAGCTACCTACAATTTATACTACCAATCTACGGAAATTGGCGAAGACACGCACGAAATTTTCAGCATGATGCCGTTATTTCAGGTGATGGATTTGTTTTATCGGGCGTATGTGGATTACAAGCAAATTGATTTAGAGCAATTGTAGATAAAGTTTAGCAAATTAAGATAAAAAAGTGAGCAAAACAACATAAGATGTATTTTTGCTCGCTTTTTCTCGTGCATTGACATGGGTACACAAAAAAAGAAGAGATATTAGCGATCTCTTCTTAATCAGTATTACTACGCTTTCCTAAAAAGGAGGCGAAGCGAGGTTTCTACCTCATATGTTACTATAACAGTATCATTCGCTTTTGAACTCGTCAAGTATTTTTCTTAAAGAACTAAAGAAACGCTTAATATCGTTATTTTGTTCGTGCAAAGCGATCGTTTGTTCAACTCTATCTAAATAAATAGAAAATTCCTGGTATCTATGATAATTCATACCCTGAGAACACATAATTCTATATAGTTCAAAAACAGAAAAGATTTTTGCAACTTTTAAATTTTTAATTTCTTCTTTCTTCAACCCCATACGTTGAGCATTTGTAAATACTGGTTTGTATATTCTGCTGGTTTTTTGTAAATTTAATAAAATCGGCTTGTTATGGGCACAAGAATTACGAATATCAGAGACATAGCGTATATTGTTATTGATGAGTTTTAAATAATTATTTGTAGGATATTTATCAACTAAATAATTTACAAAAAATCTTAATTTGCCTATAGAAGCTAAATCTAAAACTACCCAAATGGGTGATTCATTATAGTATTTTTCAAAATTACGCCTCCAAATAATCACTTTATCAGAATAGGACCAACTTAGAAAAATTAGCGAAAGTTTTATAACCAATTTAGTCACCATTTAATCCTAATTGTCCTAGTAAGGTATTTAAATATATAAAGATACAAGTCCATTCAAGCTGGCATAGGCGTGTTTATCACACAATATTTTTTAACGACAAACTGGTTTCTACTATTAGAATAACCACAAACAACAATTTGGCTGTCTTCTTTTACATCATACAGAAAATTAAGTGAGTGGCTGGCAATCAAACAACTTACATCATCAATTTTAAAATGGACAAGTGGATGAGTGCTCAGCTTTAGCACTTTTATTTTTGATACTTTACCTCTTACAGTTTGCATAGCGATCACCCCTTTGTTTTCTGTCTATATGTTTCTGTTTCTTTCTTCTAAGCTTATATTCTATTATAGGAACGAACGTTTGCATTGTAAAGCGAACAAAAAATAAAAAAACTTACCTTTAAAAGGTAAGTTTATTATGTATGCCATGAATTTTAATAAGTTATTCAGCTATAAAGTTGCTTAATTTGAAAAATACTATTATATCAATGCGGATGGTGGGAGTCGAACCCACACGGACACAATGTCCACATGAACCTGAATCATGCTTGTCTACCAATTCCAACACATCCGCTTTACAACAAAGTCTATTATATCAATGTTTATAGCTTTGTCAATAATGTTCCGATTCTCATTTTTCAATTTGAATGCCAAATTGAATACCATTTATTTTCAACTCTTAAATAGTTAATAAAGTTTGCTTGATATTTAGTTGCCGTTCATTTTTCTAACGAAAAACGTATTTCTTGATGGCCATCAATTTTTTTCTTCACTACTTTAAGTACACTGTAATTGTAAAGAAGGGAGAGATTAAAAATTGAAAATACAACAATGGATTATGCAGCATAAAAATCATTTGGCTTTTATTACTGGTCTATTGATTATTTTTGCTAGTATCGCAAAATTTATCTTTACGTGGTCATTAGGTTATCAAATTGCACTGATTATTGCTTCAATCATCGGAGTGCTGCCGATTTTCCTGCAAGCTTATCAAGCATTACGAGTTCGAGTGCTTAGTATCGATTTGTTAGTTACCATCGCGGTTTTTGGCGCTTTTTTGATTGGTGAATATAATGAGTCAGCGATTGTGACTTTTTTGTTTTTATTCGGCAGTTTTTTAGAACAAAAAACCTTGGAAAAAACACGTACGGCAATTCAATCTTTAACAAAAATGGCACCTAAAAGTGCTTTAAAAATAACAGCTGACGGAGAAAATGAATCAGTTGAAATTGATGATATTGCTAAAGATGATCGCTTATTAGTAAAAACCGGGGCTCAAGTTCCCGTAGATGGAACTATTTACGAAGGAGAAGGTTACCTGAATGAAGCCAGCGTGACTGGTGAATCGCAGCAAAGTAAAAAGACACAAGGCGATGACGTTTTTGCGGGCACGTTTTTAGACAACGGAACCTTAAAAATAAAGACCAAAAGAATAGGTGAAGATACTACTTTTGGCAAGATTATCGAACTTGTAGAAGAAGCGCAGGATAGTAAATCCAGTGCCGAACGTTTTATCGATAAATTTGCAAAATATTACACACCGGCCGTGCTTATTTTATCTTTAATTGTGGGTATTTTGAGTCAAAATGTTCGTTTAGCCATCACTATTTTGGTTTTGGGCTGTCCGGGCGCTTTGGTTATTGGTGTGCCTGTTTCAAATGTTGCTGGTATCGGAAGTGGAGCCAAAAGTGGCATATTGATTAAAGGTGGGGAAGTCATCGATGGGTTTAGCAAAGTTGACACATTTGTTTTTGATAAAACAGGCACTTTGACAGTAGGTAAGCCAAGCGTTGCTGCTATCAGAAACTATACAGATGATCCAGCTGAAAGCTTAAAAATTGCTGCTAGTGTTGAAAGAGAATCCGATCATCCGTTAGGACAAGCGATTTTAGATTATGCTAGTCTTTCCAATTATTTATCTGTCACCCAAACCAATGTGATTAAAGGCCAAGGAATTGCGGCAACATTGGCTGACAAAAATGTACTGGTGGGTAATCAATCTTTAATGACTGAAAATAATGTTGAACTTACAGAAAAAATGCAAAGTGATATTCATAAACTACAAACTTCAGGGAACTCTTTAGTTATGGTAGCTATTGATGGACAATTGTCTTTATTAATCGGTATTAAAGATCAAGTTCGACCGGGTGTTAAAGAGACTTTAGTGCATTTAAAACAAATGGGTATCAAGGAGTTAATCATGCTGACCGGTGACAATCAAGAAACTGCCGAAACTATTGCGCAAGAACTTGAAATAACAAGAGTTTATGGAAATTTGCTGCCAGAAAATAAAGCCGATTATATTCGCCAATTACAAAATGAAGGCCATCAAACTGCTTTTGTCGGCGATGGCGTTAATGATAGTCCATCGCTTGCTTTGAGTGATATTGGGATTGCTATGGGAGGCGGAACAGAAGTTGCTATTGAAACATCAGACATTGTTTTGATGCAATCAAGTTTTGAAAAATTAGCGGATGCTTATCACTTAACAAAGAAGACATTTTATAATATGCAAGAGAATATTCTAATTGCGCTTGGTACTGTATTGCTCTTATTATTAGGATTGATTTTTGGTTATATCTATATGGCTAGTGGCATGTTTGTCCATGAATTAAGTATTCTGGTTGTCATTTTTAATGGGATGCGATTATTGCTAAATCGTAAGAAAAAATACAAATCTTGATAGCTATCAATTTTTTCTTTTGCAAAATAACTTAAGATAAGTATGAAAATAAATGAGGAGGAATTTTATCATGGAAAAAGTAATTATTCAATTAGGGACATTAACTTGTCCTTCATGTATGCAAAAAATCGAGCAAGCGGTGAAAAAAGAAAATGGGGTAGAAAAGGTGAAAGTATTATTCAACGCAAGTAAAGTCAAAGCTGAGATTGATCCAGCTGCAACGGATGCAGAAGCAATCAAAAAAGCGATTGAAAAAGTAGGCTATACTGTAGAAGGTACCAAGACAAAGGAGTTGTCCTAATGAGTCCAGAAGAAAAATATCAGCAAGAATTAATCCAAAGTGAAAAAGACCATCACGCACCAACAGCTGGTGCGATGATTGGTCATATTCTAGCAAATTTGATTATTCATCAAAATAAATTAAGACAAATCGTTTATTATATAAAAGGAGTAGATCGAAGCTTTGTTAAAGAAGTATTTCCTGAAATGATCGCCAAAGAAAATCAGTTACTTGACGAGTTAAATCATTTGATGTTAGATGAAGGTGAGGTTATTCCAACCATCACAGAAGAATTCACCGAATACAGTATGCTAGAAGAAAATGGGCGTCTAAAATATGAAGCGAGCGATTATTTGTTGATGGAGGTAGTAAAAGATTTTGCTACTCAATTATTGTTTATTACCAGAGGAATTACACTCGCAGAAAATGAAAGTAAATTTGGTCTGTCGGAATTTTTAAAACAATTGTATGCTTGGATAAAGCACCAAATTTATAGGATACAAAGTTATTTAGGGCACGAAGTTTTTGAAGGCTTAGAAGAAGAGTAAAAAAAGAGGTAGATTATGATTCAAGAAGAACATCTATGCGTCACCCTCGTTCCTTTGTTTAATCATTTAGAATTAGAAGATCAAAAAAGAATCCATCAACTCGTTAGGCATGTGACTTATGAAAAAGGGGAGGCAATTGTTTCTCCTTATGATGATCCACAGTTAGTGATTGTGGCAAAAGGTCTTTTAAAAGTCTATCAACTTTTTCCAAGTGGCAAAGAACAATTGTTACGAGTGGTGGAACCTGGCGGCTATGAAGGAGAAAATGCCTTATTTGGCGTAAAAAACAATAATCTTTTTAGCGAATCTCTGCAAAAGACGGAGGTCTGTGTATTAAAACAAAGCGACTTTCAAAAACTTTTAAAAGACTATCCGCAATTAAGCTTAAAACTTTTAACCATCAATGCTGAAAAGAATGCAAAAGTTGAAGAACAAACGCAATTTCTAACCATGGAGAGAATCGAAGAACGATTAGCAACGTACTTGTTAGATTTGGCGAAAGCTGCGGAAAGTTCTCAAGTAAAAATCCCCATGAAAATGAAAGAACTGGCTGGTTTTCTTGGAACAACACCCGAGACATTGTCGCGCAAATTGAAAACTTTGGAAGAAGCGCAATTGATCAAAAGAGAGAAACAAACGATTCAAATTCTCGATGCAGAACGTTTAGAAGAAATATAGCTAGCTAAAAAACTTTAAAAAGACCTTTTCTAAGCAGTATGAGAAAAGGTCTTTTTCATTAGCATAATTAATGCTGTAATTCTTCTCGTGCTTTTTCAATTTGTGCTTTTACTTGGTCAAACCCGGTAGCACCTAACGAGTGGCGATTTTTTACCGCAGTAGCAGAGTTTAATTTATCATAGACATCTGCTTTAATAACAGGGGAGATTTCCTGATATTTTTCTAAGGGAATATCTTGTAGATAACACCCTTGTTGAATGCATTTTAAGACGAGTTGACCTACAATTTCATGTGCTTGTCGAAAAGGGACGCCTTTATTGGCCAAATAGTCTGCTAATTCTGTTGCATTGGAAAAGTCTTTTTCAGTTGCTTGTTGCATATTCGATTTGTTTACCTTCATTGTTTCGACCATGCCTGACATGATTTCCAAACAGTGAATAATCGTTTCGGATGTATCAAACATGCCTTCTTTATCTTCTTGGAAGTCTTTATTGTAAGCAAGGGGCAAACCTTTCATGACAGTTAACAACTGAAATAAATTCCCATAGACACGTCCTGTTTTACCGCGGATTAATTCCGCCATGTCAGGGTTTTTCTTTTGTGGCATAATCGAACTCCCGGTAGAAAAAGTATCCGACAATTCGACAAACTGAAATTCGTAGGAGCACCATAGAATAAGTTCTTCGCAAAAACGCGAAAGATGCATTATTAATAAGGAAGCGTTACTTAAATATTCTAAAATAAAATCACGATCGCTAACTGCGTCTAGGCTATTGTCATAGATAGCTGAAAAGCCTAGCTCTTTAGCAACCATTTCCCGGTCGATGGGAAAGGTAGTGCCCGCTAAAGCGGCTGCGCCTAACGGAGAAATATCGATACGCTGCAAATTTTCTTGCATACGTTCTTGATCGCGCGTCATCATCTGATAATAAGCCATTAAATGATGGCCAAAAGAGATCGGTTGGGCGTGTTGTAAATGAGTATAACCCGGCATAATCGTTTCAACATTTTCAGCTGCTTTATCTACGAGCACGCTTCGCAATTGGTGAATTTTTTCAATGACAATACCTACAGTTTCTTTTAGATATAAATGCATATCAGTAGCCACTTGGTCATTACGGCTGCGTGCGGTATGAAGCTTGCCGGCAACTGGACCAATTTCTTCAAATAAAAGGGATTCAATATTGAGATGAATGTCTTCATTTTGGATAGTGAAAGTTAATTCATCATTATCTAATTTTTCTTGTAATCTTTTTAGGCCTGTGCTGATTTGTTGCGCTGCGTCTTTTGTAATGATGTCACAAGAACCTAACATTTTAACATGGGCTAAACTGCCTAAGATATCTTGTTTGGCCATCAGGTAGTCAAAAGGAATAGAGGCGCCAAACGTATCGACCCAATCTTCATTTTCACCAGTAAAGCGTCCGCCCCAGAGCTTTTTCATTCCATTTCCTCCCTAATAGCTGGTTGTTGTGATTGTACTTCAGCGTATACTTTTGAAGGCAATCCCCATAACTTGATAAAACCAATAGCTGCTTCTTGATCAAAGGTATCCGCTGAAGTATAGGTAGCTAAGTTTTCATCGTATAAGCTGTTCGCTGATTTTTTCCCTTCACAAATGATATTACCCTTAAATAATTTCAAACGAACGACGCCATTTACATCTTCTTGTGTACTTTTAATAAATGCAACGAGTGCTTTAGTAAGTGGGTTAAACCAGAGACCGTCATAGATGGTTTGCGCTAATTGATTTTCAATTGTTGGCTTAACATGCGCTAATTCTCGTACAAATACTAAATTTTCTAATTCTTTGTGAGCACGCATCATCGTTAAGGCTCCTGGGCATTCATAAACCTCCCGAGATTTTATACCCACTAAACGATTTTCAATATGATCAATCCGGCCAATGCCGTGTTTTCCTGCTAAAGTGTTTAGCGCAGAAGTTATGGACGTTAATGTCATTTTTTCATCGTTGATGGCAATCGGCACGCCTTTTTCAAAGGTTAGTTCAATCACATCGGGTTCATCGGGCGTATTGGATAGTTCATTTGTTAGTTCATAAGCGCCTTCTGGAGGCGTAGCCCAAGGATCTTCAAGAGCGCCGCATTCACAGGCCCGTCCCCACAGGTTTTGATCAATGGAATAAGGATTATCTAAATCAGCCGGAATCGGAACGCCATTTGCTTGGGCGTAAGCAATTTCTTCCTCACGGGACCATTGCCACTGGCGGACGGGTGCTATCACTTTTAAAGCAGGGTCTAAAGCCGCAATAGCGACTTCAAAGCGCACTTGGTCGTTGCCTTTGCCGGTACAACCATGAGCAATAGTTGTTGCGTTTGTTTCATGCGCTAGTTCAACTAGTTTTTTAGCAATTAAAGGACGCGATAAGGCTGAAACTAATGGATAAGAATTTTCATAAAAAGTGTTTCCTTGTAAAGCAATTAAGGCAAAATCTTGCAAAAATTCTTCTTTTGCATCGATTGCGTAAGATTGACTCGCGCCAACCATTAACGCTTTATCACGTATTGCCTGGATATCTTTTCCTTCGCCGATATCTAGGCAACAAGCAATGACATCATAACCTTGATCTGTTAACCATTTAACTGAGACAGAAGTATCTAATCCACCAGAATAAGCTAAAACAACTTTTTCTTTCATATTTATGCATCCCCTAAACTGAATTTAAAACTCATATTAGCAAATTCGTCTTACTTAATCAATAGAAAACAGAATAAATATTCATTAATTTCGTTTTATAAACAAAAAATATACAAAAATAATGTATAAAACCTATTTAAATTAATATTAGGTCTGAATTGTGATTAGTTATACAATCAGCGTTGACGTTCTTCTTATATTTGTGCTATGTTGGTTTTATAGAATTCTAATACATTTATGAATAAAAACGAAGAAGAGAAGGAGATAAACGCTATATTTTGGCAACATAAGTAAGCGGTTACGAATTGTTTTTGAGAAAGTTTTCCAGGAAGAATAATAGGTTTGTTGCATTGTATCAAGATTTTACAACAAAAAGGAGCGAGTATGAATGGAAATTTTATTAGATACAGCTAATATTGAAATGATCAGAAAATATGAAGCCGTTCTCCCATTGACTGGAGTGACGACGAACCCTTCGATTGTAAAAAAAGAGGGCAAAGTAGATTTCTTTGCTCACATGAATGCGATTAGAGAAATCGTTGGGAAAGAACGTAGTTTGCACGTGCAAGTAGTCGCTAAAGATAAAGCAGGGATGCTAAAAGACGTGGAGGCTATTTTGGAGCAAATTGACCGAGAAGTCTATCTGAAAATTCCGGCGAGTGAAGAAGGATTAAAGGTCATCAAAATATTAAAAAAAGAAGAACTTAATGTAACAGCTACAGCAATCTATACCAAATTCCAAGCTTATTTGGCGATTGCAGCAGGAGCTGATTATATTGCTCCTTATTTTAACCGCATGGAAAATTTAAATATTGATGCTAAAGAGGCCATGGCGGCAATGGCAAATGAAATTGAACGCAGCAATAGTAAAACAAAAATTGTAGCCGCCAGTTTTAAAAATGTTGGCCAAGTAACTACTGCCTTAGATCAAGGTGCGCAAGCTGTAACAGTTGCGCCTGACATTATTGCCCAAGCTTTAGCTATGCCATCGATTGCCCAAGCAGTGGATGATTTTACCGAAGATTGGGAAAGTATTTTCGGTAAAAGTAGTACGATTGATAGTTTGAACGTTTAATCATAACGAACAGTTAAGAAAATAGTTATTGCCTAGATGGACTTTATTCTAGCAGAGTTTTGTCCTGTGCAGCAGAATAGGAAAAAAATTAAACAAACTTTTGACTTGTGAGCTTAAGTCGGACATAAAAAAATGAAAATATTATCTTATTAACGTAAAGAAAATAATAGCTCAACTAATAAATAAAAACAAAAACTAGACAAAAGCCACCCAAGGGAGCTGGCTTTTGTCTAGTTTTTATTTGATGTCATCTTTTGTAAGATCTGTATGGAAGACTTTTTTGCTACGTTCGTAGCGGACGTCTTCTTTTTCTGTTTGTGCATTGACAACTCGAGCTAAAGCGAAAAAATAATCTGATAGTCGATTAACAAATTTCAAGGCAAAGGGATTCACTTGTCCTTGTTTTTGAAAGGTAACCATTTGTCGTTCGGCTCGCCGTGTCACAGTACGAGCCAGATGCAATTGCGCACTTTCATTTGTCCCACCAGGTAAAATGAAATAATTTACTTCTGGCGGGATATTTGCATAAGAATCAATGCGGGCTTCTAGCCACTCAACAGTTTCTTTTTGGACAACATAAGGGTAGAGTGGATCATTTGTATCCCTTGTTCTTGGAGAAATTTTCCCCATTTCTTTAAAAGTCGGCGTGGCTAAATCGTTGCCGCAATCAAATAAGTAATGTTGAATCTGGACAAGCTCTTCTTTAAAAGCTGAAGCTAGTTGCGGCAGACTCGCGATGCAGCCGACTAAGCTGTTCAGTTCATCGATAGTGCCGTAAGCTTCAATGCGAGCATCATCTTTTGGCACTTCCATACCGCCTATAAGTTTGGTCGTACCATGATCACCGGTTCGTGTATAAATCTGCATGATTTTACTCTCCTAACTTATTACAAGCCACAGCGCAATTGTGCTTGACAATTCGTGCAAGTATTGCAGCCGCCCATATCTTTGACGATACCTTGTCGACAAATGGGGCAGGTATTACCAACATCAGAACCATAGACAACATCATCGGTGTGGCCTTCTTGTTGAATATGGTCATTTTCTGCTTGTTCGACTAATTGTTCTAACTCTTCAGAATCATCTACAATCCGTATATCTTCAGTTTCAAATAGGTTAGTTTGTTCCTCCGCGTCCTCTTCAGATTTCAAGGTCAATACTTGTGAATCGCGCGAACCATCCACATAAACCGTTCCGCCTTTAGCATTGCCATCATAAAGACGTTCATAAATCGTTGCGACTTGATCAACAGTATAGCCCTTAGGCGCGTTGACGGTTTTAGAGATTGAGCTATCTACCCAACGTTGAATGGTCGTTTGCACATCAACATGCTCTTCAGGAGCTAATTCCATTGAAGAAACGAAAAAGTCCGGTAAATGACTAGCATCCGTTTCTGGGTGTTCGTCTAAATATTCTTGTACAATTTGTGCATTCACTTCTATGAATTTCCCTAAACGGCCACTGCGATAATACTTAAAGGCAAAGTAGGGCTCTAAACCAGTTGCAACGCCTACCATGGTACCAGTACTTCCCGTGGGTGCCACTGTGAGTAGATGGGAATTACGAATACCATGAGTTAAAATGTCGTCTCGAATATCTTGTGGCATATCTTTCATGTAACCTGTTTGAATAAAACGTTGTCGTAAAGCTTGGGTTTTTTCATCGGTTTCTCCAATTAGAAATGGAAAGCTACCTTTTAATTTTGCGAGTCGAATCGATTCTCTATAAGCTGTAGTTGCAATAGTTTCAAAGATTTTATCGACCACTTGATTTCCTTCTTTTGAACCATAACGATGATGGGTGTAAATCAGTAGATCGGCAAGGCCCATCACACCTAACCCTACCCGTCGTTCACCGAGTGCTTGTTTTTTATTTTCTTCTAAGAAATAAGGGGTGGAGTCAATGACATCATCTTGCATTTGCACGGCAATTTTGACCGTTTCCATTAATTTGTCATAATCCACTTCGGCAGTCTCTTTATTTGCCATATTAGCTAAATTGATTGCTCCAAGGTTACAGACTGAGTTAGGCGCTAACGGTTGCTCGCCACAAGGGTTGGTTGCGACAACTTTTTGACCGTAAGCTGTAGCATTGGTTTTGTTATTGGCATTATCGATGAAAAAGATGCCCGGCTCAGCAGAATAAGTGGCACAGATATTAATTAATTTCCATAGTTCACGTGCTTGAATTGTTCGATAGGTTGCAATTGGATAGCCTAAAGCTTCCCATTGGCGAACATCGCCAATTTCTGCCCATTTTGCATCGTAATCATTCATTTCTGCTTGACTGTAATGAAATAAATCAGGGAATCGAAGCGGCCATTCTTCGTCATTTTTGACAGCTTGCATGAAATCGTCGGTTAATGTCAGTGAAATATTAGCACCTGATAAAAATTCCGGGTTGTTTACACCATAGGTACCACCGTCGTTTAATTTGGTTTTGGCCTCTTTGACGGTTGCAGGCGAAACTGTTTCAGTGCCTTTTTGGTTGGCAACAAATTGATACATTTCACGTTCACTTTGTGAAAGAGGGGTAAATTTCAATTTTTCATTAACAGCTTGTTTGATTTGACTATCATTCGTATTTTCCAGCAAATAACGTAAAATGCGCGCGTTTTGCATTTTTGAAATAATAAATTCAATTATGTCTGGATGCCAATCAGCTAGCATAATCATTTGTGCACCGCGTCGACTGCCGCCTTGTTCCACTAAATGGGTTAGTTTAGCGATGTCGTCTAACCAGGAAACCGAACCAGAGGACTTCCCGTTAACGCCACGGACAATCGCATTACGTGGGCGTAAAGTAGAACCATTTGAACCAACACCGCCACCACGGCTCATGATCTCCATGACTTTTTTGCGATGTCCAGCAATTCCGCTTCTAGAATCAGGTACAAAAGGCATTACATAACAATTAAAATAGGTAACGTTGGCTTGTGAACCAGCGCCATAAAGCACCCGACCCGCAGGAACAAAATTCATTTCTTTTAATTGTTGATAAAACCCTTCTTCGACCATGGTTTTATTTCCGATGGTTTGATCCACATCTGCTAGAGCATGAGCCACCCGTTTAGTAATTTGCTCATAAAAAATTTCCAATGGTTTATCAATTTCGTTTAAATGACGAGTAACAATTCCAGAAGCTTGTTCAGCTGGATCTTCAATAGAAAAACGATAAGCTTCTTCAACTAAAATTTCAGCTTGTTGTGTATCATCATCGATTAATTGCACGATACCTACACCACGCGCCGGATAATTAGGGTCACTTTTAACGGTTAAAACTACTAAATCGCCTGTAGAAAGGGTACGCTGTTCTGTGTCTTTATAAGCATAACGATCAAGCATCACTAGTCGCGAAACGCCTTCTCGTACCGTTTGCATATCGGCAGTAATGGGATAAACTTGTTCAAATTGTTCAATGTCTTGATTTAATTTTTCAACATCAAGCCCAGGTTCTTTTATTTGTGTACTCATGCTAAAAACTCCTTTAAGAAAACATATAAAAACACCATATATTGTGCCTTTTGTTTTGTATAATTCTATATATTGTACAAACTAGTATAATCTTCCTGAGCTTTTTTTACAATACTTGTTAAAAAAATTTCATGCGACACTGCTAGCAAATTATAGTAAGATAGAATAAAAAGAAGGGGTGAAAGCGATGATACGAGATGGTTTATATTGGGCTGAGCAATTAAAAAAGAAAAAAATTTCTTTTGAGGAATTATTAACAGCAATTGAACAACGAGTGCAACAGGAAAATCCGCAGGTTAATGCACTTATAACTTTTGGTAAAGAGGAGGCTAGCAAACAATTTATTACCAGCAATAAATTGGATGAAACACCTTTTGCTGGTTTACCGTTGCCGTTAAAAATGTTGGGACAAGATAAAAAGGGTTGGCTATCTACTTCAGCAAATCGTTTATTGCAAACAAATCGTGCGTCAGTGACTGATCACTTTGTGCAAAGATTAGAAAATGCAGGAATGATTCCTGTCGGTCAAACAAATGCGCCTGAATTTGGCTTCAAAAATGTTACGGATCCAGTACTTTATGGCGATACACGTAATCCTTGGAATCTTGACTATTCTCCAGGTGGATCAAGTGGCGGGGCCGCAGCTAGTGTCGCTTCTGGGATGTTTCCAATTGCTGCTGCTAGCGATGGCGGTGGTTCAATTCGAATTCCGGCTTCTTTTAGCGGTTTAATTGGTTTAAAACCAACTCGCGGCACTATGCCGGTGGGTCCTGCTGGTTTCCGTGCTTGGCAAGGGGCGGCGATTGCTTTTGCCTTAACGATTTCAATGCGCGATACCCAAACCCTTTTTTATGCGTTAAGAGGCACAGAAACAGCAGCTCCTTATCAAGCGCCTAAAGTGGAGTGGAATCATACAACTAGTGCCCATAAAAAAAGATTAAAAATTGGTTTTTTTACAACTTCGCCTGTAGGTAGTGAAGTTTCTACAGAGGCGAAAACAGCCGTTCAAAAAGCAGTCACTTTTTTGAACGCTCAAGGACACAACATAGAAGAGATTTCTTTGCCAATCGATGGCAAGCAACTGATGCGAACTTATTATCATATGAATGGTGCAGAAACAGCGGCGATGATGGAAGAACTTGCTCATAGTTTAGGCCGTTTGATCCAAAAAGACGAGATGGAATTGATGTCTTGGGGCTTATATCAGTATGGATTAAAACAAACTGCTGCCAGCTATATTCATAATTTGGACACCTGGGATCAAGCAGCAGCTCAAATGGAGCATTTATTTGAAAGTTACGATTTGATTTTAACACCAGCAACAGCCCATCCAGCGCCTAAAATTACGGATGATTTGCAAAGTGATGAAATTCGTAATCGTTTAGAACAGATTGAAGGTTATTCGGTCAATGAAGCAGGTGATTTGATTTATGAAATGTTTGATGAAAGTCTGCGGCTTTCTCCGTTTACCCAATTAGCGAATTTAACTGGACAACCAGCGATCAGCTTGCCTACGCACGTTACAGACGAAAATCTACCGCTAGGCATCCAATTTATGGCGGCTAAAGGTCGCGAAGATTTGCTTTTTGAAATTGGGAAAATATTTGAAGAAAACCAACAATTTCATTTGCCTGCTTATTACCAATGAGCCAATGATAGCTTATAAATATGCTCTGTTAGCAAAAGTCTTGTGTAATAACTTGTTAGAAAATTAAATAACAAAATAGTGACACCGATGAAAGGATAGAAAATGGATTCAAATTATTTAGCGCTTCAGACACATTATTTGGAAATGCCATATATGGAAGAAAAACGGCGTGTGCGCGTCTTATTGCCTAGTAATTACGAGACTGAGACTGCAAATTATCCGGTGGTATATATGCATGACGGGCAGAATATTTTTTTCAGCCGGGAATCTTATTCAGGCTATTCTTGGAAATTGATCCCGTTACTAAAAAATGAAGAAAACTTACCTCCAATGATTATTGTAGGCATTGATAATAGCGAAGAAAATCGTTTTGCTGAGTATATGCCCTGGGAAGTGACAATCGAAGATGAAAACGAAACAATTTCTGTTGGTGGCTTTGGCGAAGCTTATACGCAATGGTTGGTAGAAACTGTCAAGCCGTTTATTGATGAGCATTATCGGACAAAACAAGATCGTAAGCATACGGTTCTAGCAGGTAGTTCGCTAGGAGCAGTGGTTACCGCTTTTGCAGGTGCTGCCTACCCGGATGTTTTCGGCAGTTTGGGCGTTTTCTCTTTAGCCTCATGGTTAAGTGAGGATTCTTTTATCGACTATTTAACGGCGAATCCTATCGACCCTAAAACGAAAGTCTATATTCAATCAGGCACCAATGAAGGAAATGAAACGGATCAATTATTGACAACCAAAGATACAGATCAAGCTTATATCGACAGCTCGATCAATTACTATGATACGTTATTGAGAAATGGTCATCGTATTGATTGTGTCTGGTTACGGATATTTGCCGGAGAATATCATTTTGAAAAATATTGGGCAGACCATTTTGGCGAATTTTTAGCATTTGCTTTTGATAAAGAATAATCTAATTTGCTAAAGTTCTTGTCATATATTAAAAACCATCCCTGACACTCGCTAAAAGAGTGCTAGAGATGGATTTTAATCTAGAATAATTTTCCTTGTTTATGCAGTTCATCAAGAAAATAGGGCATTTGTTTGTTCCACCAATCCCAATCATGGGCGCTATCTTTGCCCCAATAGTCAAACCAGGCGGGCAGCGTTTTTTCTTCAAACGCTTTTTGAAAATTTTGTGTTTGCAAAAGATGTGGCAGTTCCCAATCACCTTGTCCGACACAAATGACATAAGTATTTTGTCGATAACGGTCAATAAACCAAGGGTCTTCCATATTTGGCAAATAATCAATGGGTGAGTTAAAGTAGACGGCTAAATCATTATAGTAGTCACCAGTAAAAAAGCGAGCATCATATACACCGCTTAAAGCAATTGCTGTGTCGAAAACATCTGGGTGTTTCAAAGAAAAATTCATCGTATGAAAACCGCCCATACTGCAACCAGTCGCAATAAGGCTAGCAGTATCCGTTTCGTAAGTCATTAAAGGCGCTAACTCGTTGATGATGTAGCCTTCATAACGATTGTGCGCTTCGGCCATCTCATGTGCAGATTTATTATTGGCTAGCCAAGATTCATTGTCATAAGAATCAGGTGTGTAAAAGCGTAGAAGTCCTGATTCGATGAACGTACTACAGGAAGCAATCATTCCAAAATCAGCGTATTCATTTTGGCTTCCGCCAGATGAAGGGAAGACAAGTACTGGTTTTCCGGTATGTCCATAAATATTAAAGGGCATTTCTTTTTCTAAGTAGCGACTATAAAAACTTCGTTGTTCAAAATGCATAGATGTTCCACCTCCGCTAAAAAATTAAACTAGTTTTTCGCTGATATAATTAATATGGTCAAACAATTCATCTAAATCTGGCGAGCGGACAATATACCCTTCTGTTCCCAAAATGGCCGAAAAGATGCCCGGTACAGATTGAATCCCCACCAGTGCTGCGCCTAGTCGTTGGCGAATCGCTTCATTGTCATGGGAATAGTTGAAATCTCTATTTGCTTTTCGAGAAATATACGCACAGTTATAAAGACGTTGTACAGGCGCTTTAAACTGGTTTTCTTTGACAATATTGGCATATTCTGTAAAAATATCGAATTCGTTGACATAATTATACATATCGATCGTAGGTCCGCCAGGTGGTCGCATATTCACTTCAAGCGGCATCAATTCGCCATCTGGATAGGTGCGGAAAAATTCGAAATGAAAGAACCGTTCTTTAACTTCAAAACCCTTTACAATTTTTGAACCCATTTCGATCAAATCTTCTGGAATCTCGCGCGGTAAGTAAAAATACATATCACTGTCGGTTTCCACCGTTTCTAAAACAGCAATATTATAGTCTAAGCTAGAATAAAAGACGATATTGCCGTCTTGATCGCATAAACCATCAAAGGTAACGACATCTCCGGGGATAAATTCTTCCATAATAAAATCGACCGTGGGATCACTTTCTTCAAAAAGCGTTACCAGCTCATCGGGGTTATTGATTTTATACGTATCGCCCGCGCCCACACCACTATCTGGCTTTACGATGACTGGATAATTTAATTCTTCTGCTAAATTAATGGCATCTTCTTCATCAGAAAAAACGCGACCATTCGCGACAGGAAGGTCTAACATACGAAACCTTTCTTTCATGCTAGATTTCTTTTTGACCGGTTCCAGGTCTGCCAGGGTGTACCCAAAAACATTAAAATCTGTACGTAACTGAGCATCTAGTTCTAACCAATGCTCATTATGCGATTCAATTCGGTCGATTTTACCATACTTGTGGGCAAAAAAAGCGACAGCACGATACATCTGGTTGTAATCGTTCATATCATCTACACGGTAATATTCAGTCAAACCATTTTTTAAAGTGTCATTTAACTGCTCATAAGCAACATCAGCAATTCCTAATACGTTAAAATCATTTTCACGCAAACGCACAGTAAACGTCGAAAAGTTGTCGGGGAAATGGGGTGAAATAACAATAAAATTTTTCGGCTGTTCCATATGATCGACTTCCTTTTTGAGTATAATAACATATCTTTAAGTCCAAAGCGATTTATTTTCCGAAAACTCTGATTTTTCTAATAATTATACTGATTGACGTTATTTCGTGGAAGACAATGATGAATATTTGAAGTTTTCTTTTACGGAAGGATATCGTATATAGTAGTAAGAATTATGCATGAAATTAGTTTGAATTTTAGGTATCCATGTAAAAAGAGAGTGTAAAAATGGCTACTATGTATTGCAAGGTAGCTGCTTTTCTGCTAAGCTACATTGTATAATAAGTTAGATGATTTGGAAATAACATAAATTTTTGCATGCTTATATTGTATATAAGGTAGGTGGTCTGGTTGTCAATAAGAAGTCAATTATTAAAAGGTATATTGGAGGGATGCATTCTTGCGGTAGTCGACCGTCAGACTGTATATGGTTATGAATTATCATTGAAGCTTCAGGATTATGGCCTTTCCGTTAGTGAAGGCTCTATTTATCCTATTTTGCTTCGCTTGCAAAAGGAAAAACTGATTAGAGGAGAAATACAAAAGTCACCCGCCGGTCCGAATCGGAAGTATTATTATCTGACAAATGAGGGAGCACAAGCCCTTGATGATTTTAAAGTCAACTGGGAAGGGCTCAAAACTCCAGTTGATCGTTTATTACATAAGGAGGGGTAAGATGAACGTGGAAGAATTGGTCCAATTGAATAACGAGAAACAAAAACAACTATCAACAGAAAACAAGAAGTACTATGAAGATATGTTGGTCTATGTGCGCTTATCTTATGATAAATCTGACCAAGAAACAGAGGAAATTTTGGTAGAGTTACTGGATCATTTAGTTGAGGCACAAGCAGAAGGGAAAATGGCGGAGGACGTATTTGGGAAGGAGCCGAAGAAATATGCTGATGAAATCATTGGCGAGCTTCCTAAAATGGTGACGAAACAACGTATGCAGTATTTCGTCACAGGTATGCTGTATTTTTTAGCTGCCGTTTCCTTGTACTCCGGGATTGCTACTTTGTTTACTCACTATGTACTTGGTATAGAGTCGTTGACAAAAACGTATTATATAGGAACGTTAGCTCTTAAAACACTGATCAATATTCCGGTGGCATTTGCGCTTTTATATGTTCTTCTTCGATATTTTCGTTGGTTTTGTTTTAAGAAAATTAATAAAGTAATGGAATTTCTCTTGCTTTGGATTTACGGGGTTATTTCGCTAGGTCTATTTATGCTGGTTATCTTTGTTACACCAGATTTCGGTCCAACTGTGCAAACTCCGTTCTATATGTCAATATTATTGGGAGCTATATTATATTTGATCGGACGGAAAGTTAGAAAGGCTATATAAGTTAGTGATAGTTATAGATATACTCGGCATAAAATTTCTTCAAATAATCATTTAGGAAATTAGAAAACCACTCTCAGTTAAAAGTGTAGAACGCGGGAGAAAGTTCAAGTGCTCTTTAAAAATTAGAAGTGGTGGTAAAGTTTTTTTCGGAAAAATAAACGCTTCTAATAAATAGAAAACTAAATTTAAAATAAGCCAAAGGGGAAAGCTTTTCCTTTACGATGTTTTATTGTATAATCAACAGTTGTGGAGAGTGGCAATGGCCTCTCTTTTATTTTGTTAGTTAGACCAGGACGTGCTTATGGCGATGCTCATAAGGAAGTTCAATTTGAGGAGAAAAATGATAAATGTTTTTAAAATATAAACCGACATGGATGGTCACGTCGATCTATAAGATTACTCCTGAGCAATTAAAATCTGTTGGTATAAAGGTTGTTTTAACAGATCTTGATAATACTTTGATTGCTTGGGACCATTCGGATGGAACAAATGAATTGCAAGTATGGTTGGAACAAATGAAACAAGCAGATATCCCTGTTGTAGTGGTATCAAATAATAGTGCTGAACGCATCAGCCGAGTCACTGACAGACTAGGACTATCTTATGTTGCTCGGGCTCTAAAACCTTTTTCTTTTGGTATTAATAAAGCTTGTGACCAATTAGATGTTGATAAAAAAGAAGTAGTTATGGTGGGCGATCAGCTGATGACAGATATTAAAGCAGCAAATAGCGCAGGTGTACGGAGTATCTTAGTTAAGCCAGTAGTAGACACAGATGGCTGGAAAACACGCTTCAATCGCTTTTTTGAGCGTAGGGTTATGAAATATTTACAAAGAAAATATTCTGAGATGAAATGGCAAGGTGAAATAAAATGACAGAAGCACTCCAATGTGTGGGTTGCGGAGCCGTCATTCAGACGGAAGATAAAAATAAAATTGGCTATACGCCCCAATCAGTTTTGGAAAAAGGGCTAGAAACTGGCGAAGTATATTGTCAACGCTGCTTTCGATTGCGCCATTATAATGAGATTCAAGATGTTTCATTAACTGATGATGATTTTTTAAAGTTACTTAATGAAATTGGTCAAAAAAATGCGTTAATTGTTAACGTCGTGGACATTTTTGATTTTAATGGCTCATTGATCCCCGGATTGCATCGTTTTGTTGGTAACAATCCTGTATTATTAGTGGGGAATAAAGTCGATGTACTGCCTAAGTCTTTGAAAAAGACCAAATTAAAACAATGGATGAAAGAACGGGCACATGAAGAAGGTTTGCGTCCAGTGGATGTACTATTAACTAGTGCTAAGAGAAGTGATGCATTAGACACTTTGTTAGAAATGATTGAAAAGTACCGCAACGGACGTGACGTCTATATTGTTGGGGTAACAAATGTTGGCAAATCAACGCTAATTAATCAAATTATACAAAAGACATCTGATGTTAAAGACTTAATAACCACTTCAAAATTTCCTGGTACTACCTTGGATAAAATTGAAATTCCTTTAGATGACGGCCATTCTCTGATTGATACTCCAGGAATTATCCATCGCCACCAAATGGCGCATTATTTAGGTGACAAAGACCTAAAAATTATTGCTCCACAAAAAGAAATCAAACCCAAAGTTTATCAATTAAACTCTGGTCAGACATTATTTTTAGGCGGTTTGGCTCGTTTTGATTTTATTCAGGGAGAAAAAAGCTCCTTTACAGTTTTTGTAGCAAACGATCTAGTGATCCATCGAACGAAATTAGAAAAAGCGGATCAATTCTATGAAAAACACGTGGGAGAATTGTTGCAACCACCAAGGGAAGATGAAACGAATGATTTTCCTGAGTTGGTGCGTTTTGAATTTTCTATTAAAGAAAAAACGGACATTGTGTTTGCCGGTTTAGGCTGGATTACGGTGAAAGATCCAGGAGTTGTCAGCGGTTGGGCACCCAAAGGCGTTGATGTTATTACACGCAAGGCACTGATTTAGGAGGTTATTATGGAATTAAGAGGAAAACAGAAAAGTTTTTTGAAAAGCCGAGCTCACCATTTGCAACCAATCTTTCAAATTGGTAAAAGCGGACTAAATGAACAAGTGATCGTACAGATTGGTGAAGCTTTAGAAAAACGGGAATTAATTAAGGTAAGCTTATTACAAAATACTGATGAGAAAGCTAGCGATGTGGCAGCTGTTTTAGAGCAAAAATTGGGCTGCCAAGTCGTACAAATTATCGGTCGTGTACTAGTGGTTTTTAAACCTTCAACTAAAGAGAAAAATCAAGAAATCTCTTCCGCTGTGAAAAAAGTATAATTATTGGAGGCGCATGGAACGTTGAAACAGCAAGTAATGAGTAATGTACAAACATTTGTGGAAGTTGAAAAGCAAACCAATTCAAAAAGGAAACAAGTAGGTATTTTAGGTGGAACGTTCAATCCGGTTCATATGGCACATTTGATTATGGCAGATCAAGTGGGAACGTCATTAGGCTTGGAGAAAGTTTATTTGATGCCTTCTAACGAACCACCACACGTAGATCATAAGGAAACCATTGATGCCACGCATCGGCTGAAGATGTTAGAGCTGGCAATTGAAGATAATCCTTTACTTGCCATTGAAAAAAATGAACTTGAGCGAGAAGGAAAAAGTTATACTTATGAAACGATGAAGGTTTTAACAGAGAAATACCCAGATACCGATTTTTATTTTATTATCGGAGGCGATATGGTTGATTATTTACCAACGTGGTACAAAATTGATGAGTTGACACAACTCGTTCAATTTGTAGGCGTTAAACGTCCAGGTTTTTCGACCGAATCGTCTTATCCGATTATTTGGATTGATGTACCTGATATGAATATCAGCTCGACCGACTTGCGGAAAAAAATTACTCAAGGTTGTTCAGTCAACTATCTTTTGCCTAAAAATGTGTTACACTATATTCAAGAAAAGGGGTTGTATCTTGATGAAAAATAGCGAAGATACAAGAGAAACCTTGCTAAAAAAAGTTCGAGCAGCGATGAGCGAGAAACGTTTTAATCATGTATTAGGCGTAGAAAAAGCTGCAATTTTTTTGGCAGAAAAATATGGAGAATCAAAAGAAAAAGCAAGCATTGCGGCATTAACCCACGACTATGCTAAAGAACGTTCAGATGATGAGTTCAAAAAAATTATCCTTGATTATGGTTATGATTTGGATTTATTGAATTGGAACAACGCAATTTGGCATGGGCTTTTAGGCGCAAAACTGGTGGAAAAAGAATTAGGAATTACTGATGAATCAATTTTACAAGCCATTCGTTTGCATACAACAGGTGCTGCACAAATGACATTATTAGACAAAATCATTTATGTAGCAGACTACATTGAACCAGGAAGAGATATTCCAGGTGTAGAAAAAGCACGCGCTATTGCTCAAGAAGATTTGGATGAAGCCGTAGCTTACGAAACTAAGCACACGTTAGCGCATTTAATTGATATTAACGCGCCGGTTTATCCTAAAACCATTGAAACCTATAATCGCTGGGTTGCTAAAAAATAAGAGGTGAATAAAAATAGATAGTCAACAAATTTTACAAACTGCTGTGCAAGCAGCTGATTCAAAAAATGCTCAAGAAATTTTAGCTTTAGACGTTCGAGAAGTGTCTTTATTGGCAGATTATTTTGTTATTTGTGCTGGTAGAAATGACCGACAAATTCAAGCTATTGTAAACAGTGTTGTCGAAGAAGAACAAAAGGCACAGGTTGAGGTAAAAAGTGTAGAAGGCAAAGACAGCGCTAAATGGATTTTAATCGATTTAGGCGAAGTGATCGTACACGTATTTAATGAAGAAGAGCGTGACTTTTATCAACTTGAAAAACTTTGGGCGGATGCGCCATTTGTTGATATTTCCACTTGGATTGGTGAAAAATGAGGGCATTTGAAACGTTTGCTTTGATTTATGATCAAGTAATGGATGACCAATTATATGAGGATTGGCTGGCGTTTACTTTGCGTCATCTAAAGGGAGAAAAAGATCTTTTAGAGTTAGCCTGTGGTACCGGAGAGTTAGCGATCCAATTTGCTCAAAAAGGTTATAATGTTACAGCTTTAGATCAATCTGAAGAGATGCTGACGATGGCCAGCCAACATGCGCAAAGTGAACAAGCCGATGTGCAGTTTGTCCAAGGAGATATGTTAGATCTTTCCGATATTGGCAATTATGAAGTTGTGACTTGTTATTCAGATTCTATTTGTTACTTGGCAAATGAAGAAGAAGTACAAGCAACCTTTAATGAAGTTTATCAAATACTAAAAGAAGATGGGATCTTCTTTTTTGATGTTCATTCGATATATCAAATGGAGACCGTTTTTCCTGATTATAATTACCACTATCAAGCCGAAGATTTTGCTTTCTTGTGGGAAAGTTATCCTGGAGAAGTTCCGCATAGTATTGAGCATTTTTTGACATTTTTTATTAAAAATGAAGATGATACTTTTATGCGTGAAGATGAACTGCATTTGGAACGTACTTATTCGTTAGAAACCTACCAATTGTTGTTAAAACTGGCAGGTTTTAAACAAGTAGAACTTTATGCTGATTTTAAGGACAGTCAACCAACTGAAACGAGTCAACGTTGGTTTTTTGTCTGTCATAAATAAATGTGGATCCCATGAAATCTATCGGTTTCGTGGGTTTTTATTACTATATAATAAGAAGGGCAGGTAAAAATGAACACTTGCGGAATTATTGCTGAATACAATCCATTACATAATGGTCATAGCTACCAATTACAAAAAGCTAGAGAACAAACACAAGCCGACGTGATGATCGTTGTGATGAGTGGTAACTTTTTACAGCGCGGAGAGCCAGCGATTATTGATAAATGGCAGCGCGCTGCCGCGGCTTTGAATCAAGGCGCCGATTTAGTTGTTGAACTTCCCATTCATTGGTCGCTGCAATCTGCAGATTATTTTGCTAAAGGTGGGGTTCAGCTTTTACATGCGTTACATTGTGCGAACATTTCATTTGGTACCGATAGTGCTGAAGGTTTTGATTATGCTGCTTTTGGCCGATTTATTACTTCTCACCAAGAAGAACTTGATGCAGCCTATAAGATGCACAATGACCCTGGTTTGTCTTATGCACAAAAAATGGCAGCCATATTAGCCAGTGATTACCCTTCTTTTGCTGTGAAAAAAGAGCAACCAAACCATATTTTAGGTTTGGCTTATGCTAAAGAAAACGCGCTTTTTGAACAGCCCATGTGTATTTATCCAATTAAACGTTTAAAATCCAAACACAATTCGACTGAGTTAACTGAAGAAATTGCTAGTGCTACAGCGATTCGTCAGGCAATTTTTTCAAATAAAAATATTGAAGAAGTAGTTCCAGCTAAAACAGCAGAAGAACTTACTTTGTATCAAGTGAGCTGGGGTAATTATTGGCCACTTTTAAAATATAAAATTCTGGCGAGTTCATTAGCTGAACTAGGTGAAATTTATCAGATGGTTGAAGGTCTGGAATATCGTTTAAAAAATAAGATTAAAGATGCTGCTAACTTTGACGAATATGTAGAGTTGGTCAAGTCCAAAAGGTATACGCGCACTAGAATCCAGCGTTTGCTTTGTTATGTCTTGTTAAATTTAAAAGATAAGGATATTAAAAATGCTTGGCAGGATAATTACTTGCATATTTTAGGTTTTACTCAAAAAGGGCAGCAATATTTACAACAAGAGAAAAAAACAATTCACTGGCCTATTGTTTCTAAAGTTGGACAAACCCAAGAGCAATTGATGTCGCTTGCCATTCAGAGTGATAACATTTATCAGCTAGCTAATTGCCAAATTACCGAACAAAATTTTGGAAAATTCCCTATCCGCATCTAAAAATTCTTAAGTTGATAAACAAAGTCCTTCACAGAAAGGTTATTGGCAAGTATAATAAAAAAGGATAATTTCCAGTACTATAAAAATAAAGTAAAACAATGGAAAGTGAAGTGAAGTAATGGGGCGTAAATGGGCAAATATTGTCGCAAAAAAGACCGCAAAAGATAAGAACAATAGTAAAATCTATGCTAAATTTGGCATTGAAATCTATGCTGCAGCAAAATCTGGGGAGCCAGATCCTCACACAAATCAAAAGCTAAAATTTGTAATCGATCGGGCCAAAACGTACGATGTCCCCAAACATATTATTGATCGAGCACTTGAAAAAGCGAAAGGCGCCAGTGACGAAGTCTATTCTGAATTGCGTTATGAAGGCTTTGGTCCTAGTGGTTCGATGCTGGTCGTAGACACATTAACAAATAACGTCAACCGCACAGCTGCGGAGGTACGAGCTGCTTTTAGTAAAAACGGCGGCAATATGGGCGTAAATGGTGCAGTAGCTTATATGTTTGATAATACTGCGTTATTTAGTTTCGCTGGAGAAGATGCTGATGAGATTTTTGAAGTGTTAATCGATAAAGATATTGATATACGAGACGTTGAAGCAGAAGATGGGCAGATTGTCGTTTATGGCGAACCAGAAGATTTTCACGCTATTCAAGAAGCTTTAAATGAATATGGCGTTGAAAAATATGACATCGCTGAAATGCAAATGATTCCGCAAAGCGAAGTATCTTTAAATGATGAAGATAAGGCAACATTTGAAAAAATCGTTGACGTGTTAGATGATTTAGAAGATGTACAAAATGTATACCATAATGTTGAAATAGAGTAATCTTTAATTGTAATAAAAGCAAAAGAGGGCAAACATGTCAGCTTTTGCTTTTTTTTGGATATTGAAAGTATAATGCCGAAGAGCACAATATAATAAGATAATAAGGAATCTTTTTTTGTTTGAGCTGATATTATTAATATAGATAAAAAGTTTGAATGATCACAAGTTGTTTCCTTTATACTTTATAGGTTTTGTTATTTTATGTTTTTTTGTTTTAGCCTATTTCAAAGTGTTGGTTCAACAGTTAACTAAAAGAAAATTGACACGAAAACTAGTTAGTGATATTCTTCGTTTGCAATGGCTTTCATATATAATTCAAAAAGTTGGATCGAAAGGAGAATATCATCATGCATTTTATTGCAATTGTCGGTACCAACACAAAACAGTCTACTAACCGCAAACTCCTTAGCTTTATGGCAAAACATTTTTCATCAGAGGCTAATATTGAACTTTGTGAGATTAGAAACATCCCTATGTTTAATGAAAATAAACCACAAAATGACGACCCGGTAGAAGTCAAAGAGTTAACCAGTAAAGTTTTACAAGCAGATGGGGTTATTATTGGTTGCCCTGAATATACTCACTCGTTTCCTTCTTCACTCAAAAGTGTTCTTGAATGGCTGTCGTATCGTGTTCATCCGTTAGCAGAAAAACCAATCATGTTAGTTGGAGCTTCTAAATACGCAACTGGTGCATCTCGTTCGCAGAATCAAGTACGCGAGATCCTCGATTCTCCTGGTGTAAGTGCGATAGTATTACCGGGTAATGAATTTTTGCTTGGTAATTCATATGATGCTTTTGACTCTGCAGGAAATATTAAAGATAAAAAAACGATCGATTTTTTGGAACAATGCTTTAGTAATTTTCTAGAATTTGTAAATAATAATAGCGCTGTTAGTCAAAAACCAGTAGGTACTACTTCAAATAAAACTAATGAAGAATTTGTAAAGGAGAATAAAACGATGAACACTATTAAAGATATTCGCTGGGATGCTATCTATGATGTTGTTGTCTTAGGTTTTGGAGGTGCAGGAGCTACCGCAGCACGTTTTGCAGCTGATGATGGTGCAAAAGTTTTGCTCGTGGATTCTGCACCAGAAGGTCATGAAGGAGGGAACACGCGTTATGCCGCACAGTTGGTCGGTTCAGGAGACGATTTTGACGGATTAAAGAAATATTATAAAAACTTAACGTTCCCAATGAATCTCGATGAAGAAATGATCGATACCTATGTTGAAGGTATGGTTGGAATACAAGATTATTTGAAAAAATATTTAGATGCTGAACCGGTAAGTTGGCGACACGATGATTTTGAAGGCAAAGAAGTTGCCAAATCGATTATTGCAGAATTCCCAGAATTTCCAGGTGCCCAAACACACGACCTAGCGACTGTTCATCAGGGCGTATTTGATGCTGCACTTTGGCAAAATTTAAAACAACAGGTTAGCAAACGTAGTGATAAAATTGAAGTTATGTACAGCACGCCCGCAAGAAAATTGATTCAAGATCCGACTACTAAAGCAATTTGTGGAGTGGTTATTGAGCGTGAACATGTTTTACGAAATATTAAGGCTCAAAATGGTGTTGTCCTTGCCATGGGTGGATTTGAAAATAATCAACAATATATTGAAGACTTTCTTGGGGCCAAAAAGCTTACTCCGTTGGGAAGTATTTATAATAAAGGCGCAGGTATCAAAATGGCACAAGAAGTTGGCGCAGATCTTTGGCATATGAATAATTTTGAATCACTTGGATTACTACATGGAATGGCCTTTTCTGTGGAAGATGATGAGCGTGGTCGTTTAATGATTGGAGCGCAAAACCAAGTACTTTCTAATGGTAGTATTTTGGCAGTCGGCGATGATGGTACTCGTTATTTTAATGAAAGTGAAGAAAATCGGCACGGTCATATCAAGAACCATGGTTCCTGGAAAGTACCGTTGAACCAGGTACATCCATATTTGATTTTTGACCAAACAAAGAAAAATGAATTAGACAAGGATGATATCATAAGTAAATATGAGTCTTACCGGAATAACTTGATAAAAGCTGATTCAATCGCGCAGCTAGCTAAACTGATCGATGTTGATGAAGCGGTACTGAAAGAAACAATTGTCCGTTTTGATAATGCTGCTAAAAACAAAGAGGAAACTGAATTTCACCGTGATCCAAAAACGTTACGTGTATTTGATAAAGGCCCGTTTTATGCTATTAAAATGGCGCAAACTGTGTTGAATACTCAAGGCGGGCCAAGACGTAATTCCCGTTCTGAAGTTTTGAATCCTGACGCACAACCGATTCCGCATCTATATTCAGCTGGTGAATTAGGTGGTATTTGTGCCAACCATTATCAAGGCGGTGGTAATCTAGCAGAATGTTTGATTTTCGGTAAAATTGCTGGACAAAATGCCGCAGTTCCCAAAGTTGATGAATTATCTATTAGTTATTTAAGTGACACAGCTGAAGAAAACAACACAGAAAGACCTAAATCATTCACTTTGGGGAATGACAATACGACTGAAGAAAAATTTACAACCGGTAAGGATCAATATATTGGACGTAGTGCAGCAGGTATCGGTGGTGAAGTTGTTGTTCGCCTTACCTCTGATTCGAAAAAGAATATTAAAAACGTTGAAATATTAAAGCAAAGTGAAAGCGGCGACGTTGGTTTAGAGGCCTTAGAAAAGATGCCAGAAGAAATGGTTACTAAAAATAAAATTGATGTTGATGCTATTTCTGGTGCCTCTGTTTCCAGTAAAGCGTTGAAGTCTGCCGTAGCGGATGCTTTGAATCAGGTTAATTAATTGGAGGAATGACAAATGAACTTTGTTGCTATTGAGGGAACGAATGCTGACTTTTCGTACAACCGGTTTTTACTACACTATATCCGAAATCATTTTGTATCAAAACACGTTATCGAAGTTTGCGAAATAGCTAATCTTCCGGTTTTTAATGCTGATTTAGATGTCAAAAAGCAACCTGTTGTACTTGAATTGGCAAAAAGGGTAGAAAAGTCAGATGGTGTAATTATTGCTACACCTGAATATGATCATTCGATCCCTGCTGTATTAAAAAGTACGATCGAGTGGCTATCTTATCAATTAAATTCATTCTCTAAAAAACCAGTGTTTATCATAGGTGCTTCATATGGACCACAGGGATCTGCCCGAGCCCAATTGCATTTGAGGCAGATTCTTAGTTCACCTGACGTTATGGCAAATGTTTTACCCGGGAATGAATTTCTTTTAGGTAATGTTACTCAACAATTTGATGACGAACAAAACTTAAAGGATGCTGCTATCATTGAAAAATTGGAAGTTAGTTTTAACGATTTTATCACATATACGTCCACTTTTAAGAAATAAAAATGGCGTGGTTTCAGTGTAGAAATATAGTGTTATATTTTTTATATAGTGTCAAAGCACTCTAAAATTCTGGTTGGACGGATTTTTAGAGTGCTTTTTATAGGTATTAATAGTTTATTTGAAAACTAAATGATTAAAGATGGACAAAATACTATTCATTCAGAAATTAAATAAGAAGAGGTACGAAAGGGCACTGTCCGTTTAAGGAAAACAACTCAGACGTTCAAGTAAGAAATTAACTTTCTTCAAGTAAAAATCTTTTCTAACAAAAATCTAAATAATATTTCATCTAAGTGTAAAATTTATTGAGGTTAATGCTAGACGAATAAAAAAGAAACCGTTACTCTAGTTATTGGGCTGTGACAGGCACTAATAACAGAGGCGGTTTCTTATGGAGTCTATTGTAACAGATTTAGTTGAAGTAATGAAGAAGGAAACGAATTTTTTAGCAAGAGAAAAAGCCATGATGGTCTTTTTTGCCCAACTCCTAGCGACGATAACACAACTTGCCTTCCAAATTCTCGATGCGGAGGTTTCGGCCCAATGCAAAAAGGAAGGCTTTCAAGTGGACCGTAAAAGTGAACGAACGGTGACTTTCTTATTTGGCACCGTGACCTATGTTCGCCGCCGAATGAAAAATCAAGCCAATGAAATTCGTTATCCTTTGGATGAATTTCTGGGTATTCGGAAGAGCCTCCGTTATAGCTCTCTTGTGCTACGCAACGTTTCCCAATTGGGGACAACGATGGTCTACCGTCACGTCTCCCAAGCGATCGACTGTTTGACTTCTTGGCGTATGAGCCATCAAAATGTGCAACAACTGGTGGTTAAAACCGGAGAACTGGTTCAGATACGAAGTACCCATGAAAGTCGTTACGAGGGGGACATTTCTAAGAAAAAAGTGCCCTACTTATATCTAGAAGGCGACGGAGTGAAGATGGGCGGTCAGAAGAAGCAGTCGCTGGAAATCCATCGTTTTCAAGTAAGTGAAGGGAGCCAGAAAGTCGGGCATCGCTCGGAAATGATCGCTCCTCACTTTGTCAGTCATCTCAACCGACAACAAGCGCAAAAAGAAATAATGAACTATATTCAAGCGCATTATGATCTAACAAATACCGTTGTCGTTTCCAATAGTGATGGGGGTTCAGGCTATGAAAAAGCTGTGTTTGATGAACTTTCCTTAGGCTGTTTACGTCATGAACACTTTCGTGATCGGTATCATGTCCATCGGAAAATCAAAGAACGTCTGTCTTTTGTCCCGCAACTTCAAAATCGGATGATCCAGGCGATTCAACATTATGATTGGCAAGAGGTCCAGCTTGTCTTAGACACCTCGGAAAGTTTGATCGAAGAAAAGGAAGCCGAATTCTTGGAACAATTGCGCTTACTCCATCATTATCTTCAAAGGAATTGGCCGTATTTAAAACCTCGGAAAGCCCGAGGGATCGTGGATCCCAAAGCTTGTATTGGCACAATCGAAAGTACCCATCGGAAGATGACCTACCGGATGAAGCGCCAAGGTCGTTTATGGACAAAAACAGGGGCGCAGGCCATGATTCGTGTCATTGATAGTTTAAGAAACCAAGAATTTGACGGTTGGTTGAACCAATATGAAGCCTTACCGAATGATGTACTCGCCCAGGAAAAGCGTTGGAAAGCCATGAAACGTTGGGTACAGAAAAAGCCTAACTTTCAAACGCATGAAGGGGCATTTAAGGGCCAAATTGGTGAAGGAAAAGCTAAAAGTGCCCCTTTAGGCCAATTTGCCAAAGGATTGGAGCAATTAATAACGACACCGAATTATATCTAATAAAAACTTGTTTTTGTTAGATATCATGAGGTCTAACCGAACGAACGTGAGGTAAAAAAATACAAAAAGTGTCTGTCCCAAAGGTCATTTTTTATTCAACCTCAAAAAATTTGACACATACATATTTCATTTGTTATAAGCCAATTTTTAAAATTTATGTTATTATTACATTTAAGAAGTGTTTTTTTGAATAGGGGGTTGAGTAGTGGAGGAAAAAATAACTTTAAAGCCCTTTCGTCGGATTTTAAGTGGGTATGAAACGTTGTCCAAAACAGCATTGTCTATTTCAGATTGCTCAGAACTTGCCAGAAAATATCAGCGATTTGGCGTTGACGGTTACCGGATTGGCGATTACAGCGGCCCCAGTTATCTGCATCGATATCTAGATTGTTCGATTAAAAGTGCACCTATGCTTGTATATAAGGAAAATATTTTCATCCCAATGGTTTTTCGCAGTGCTATAGAATCGCAAAAGTTATTCAGTGAACCGAGTCGTATGCCAGGCTTTTTTATTTTGTTGGATTGGCTAATTGAAAATCGTCCGGAAAAAGCAATTATTAATTATAGGGCACCGAGTGAATTTCATCCAGAAAAAATGTATGTTGACAGTGCTTATGTAGCTTTTCGCTTGTCAGAAATTCTTGATGGGGGCGGTTTTCCAATCAGCAGGTTTGAAACGCTAGAGGAATTTATCGTGTGGAATCGTATTTATCATTTGATTGAAAATGGGCAAATTGGGCGTCATAGCCGAATTTTTGATGAAGATAATCCCACTAACGTTTCTGAACTGAAAATGATATTACAAGTTGTGCACTTGAAATATCCTGAAACGACATTTTTTATTTGAGTATTAAAGGGGTGTGATATAAGCTTCTTTGATAATAAATATCCGAACTATAGGAAGGTTACTCGTCGCAATTTCACGATGTTTAGCAAACTTCATCCATATAGTTCGGATATTTTTGTTTTTACTTATATCATAGCTTCTTTTGGTCAGTTATCATATTTCTGCCATCAAATCTTTTTGTTGATAGGTTTTCGGGTCAATATTTTCCAATAAAGGACTATTTTGTCCAAAGGCGATCACATTTAGTTCATGCATAGCACGTGTGGCTATGGTGTAGAATATCAGTTGGTCATCAGCTGAAAAGTTCTCTCCAACATGCCAAGCATAAACGCGATCAAATTCTAACCCTTTTGCTAAATAGGCTGGTATGATCACAATTGACCGTTTCATAAATTCATTTTCAGAAGTAATTAATTGGCTGTTTTCTTTGGTAGATTCTGAAAGCAAGGTATATAATTCATTACATTCTTGCGTTGTTTTGCCAATAATCGCAGTACGCCACTGCGCTTTTTGTTTCGTTTCATCCAGTAAATCATTTTCAAGCCAATCGACAGCTTGTCTTTGAAAAGCACTATTGACTATAAGTGGTTTTTTCCCATTCCTTGCAGTCGTTTGTACTTGATCTTCTTGAGATAGAAACTGGTTAGCAAAGGCAGTAATTTCTTCTGTTGAACGATAACTTGTGGTTAATTGATAGCGCGTGACTTCTTCTCCATTAAATAATTCATCGATTGAATTAACAATCGTTTCATTACCAAAAACTTTTTGATTTAAATCACCGCATAATGTCATTGAAGCCCTAGGGAATAATTGCTTCAATAGCGCCGCTTGTGCGGGAGGGAAATCTTGCATTTCATCGATAAAGATAAAGCGAGCTTTTTGTTCAGCGTTCACTGGGTAAATATTTTTTAAAAGAGAGAAATACAACAATGCATCTTCTTGCAATATTTCTTTATTTTTCATTTGCTGACGAATGGTTTGAATGCTTTTCTCCCATTTTTCAGCGGATATTCCATATTCCTCCAAAGTGTTTTCAGACAATTGCTTTAAAAAGTGTACGTATTGCTTGGCAAAATTGATAAATCGATAGTTAGATACTTGACGGGTTAGTGGATGAAACTTCTTTTTTACAAGATCTTGTTTGACTTGTTTGGTAATTTGTTTTTCTTTTTCCTCTGAATCGTCAAGATCAGGGTTATTTTCATAAATGTCATCAATTTTTTCTGCTGCACGTTCTCTAACCCAACTTTTTTTCGCTTCATCTTTTTGTAGCCCACTAACTTTTTTTGCTAATTTAGTTTGTAAAAGCTGAATTCGTTGATAAAGTGGCAATGTTGAATTGGTCTGTTTATACCATTTGCGGATTTGTTCTTTTTTAATATAAGTTTGTCCATTTATCTTTAAGTCACGGAAGATAGGACCAAAATGAGTAATGGATGCCACGTAAGGCTGAATTTGGTTAAGTACAGTTAATCCATTCTTCAATTTTTGGATTGGGTTATCCTGTCCGCTTAAAAATTGCTCTTCTTCTTGGGCTGCATTTCTGATGGTATAATTAGGGACTAATTTTTGCAAAAAAGTAGTGAAAGTTTGTGTCGGAACTTCGCTTTCGCCTAGAGAAGGTAGCACCATTGAAATATAGTCTGAAAACAGATGATTGGGCGAAAATAACAAAACTTGATCAACGTCGAGCCAGTTTCGATGATGGTATAGCAAAAAGGCAATACGTTGCAGCAATGCGGAAGTTTTGCCGCTACCTGCAATTCCCTCAATGACCATATATTTACTTGTTGTGTCACGAATAATTCTGTTTTGTGCTTTTTGAATCGTCGAAACAATATTTTTCATTTGCGGAGAAGATGTTTCATCAAGGATATCTAATAAGAAATCATCGTTAATCATTTCCGAAGTATCTACCATTGACAAAAGTTGACCCTTTTGAATTTTAAACTGTCGTTTTAACAATAAATCAACAGTAAAAGTTTCTTTATTCGCACTATAATAAGCTTCGCCTAGCTCGCCTTCATAATATAAATTAGCAATTGGCGCACGCCAGTCGATAATAATGGTATCATCTTTTTTATCACGTAAGGAAGCAATCCCTAAATATAATGTTTCCGCTGTTTCTTGTTCTTCTTTAAAATCGATTCTTGCAAAATAAGGCGTTTGCGCCATCGTCTGTAAAGTATTCATTCGTTTTTCTTTTGCTTCTGCTGTTTGATAGCGCAGAGTTAATTCATGCTCATGCTGCCGGTATTCAACAACAGACTCATAGAAAGATTCTTCAGTAGCTGTATTAATTGTATTTCCAGTGACTTCTTTTAATTGATTTTGCATTGTTTTTTGTAATTCTTTTTGCTGATTTTTTAACATTTCATCTTCATTTTCGATTAATGAAATTGTCTGAGCTAAATGTTTTTCTTCGTATTGGCGTTCGTTCATGCATTTACCTCCAATTGGTAATTTTCCTATTTGACATAGAAATACATCATAAGATTATAACACAAATCAACCTTGTACGCGAAAGAATACAGCTGTTGCTTTAACAGAAGAGTTAAAGATAAGCGATCTGTTAAAACCAAGTAACATCATTTCTAATTTAGCAGTTTTTGCAATGATAAAATGAGTGGCTCGGTTTTTTACGTTAAAATTCCTTTAGTAGTGATTACAATTCGGTTTTTTTGTGCTAGATTATTTATAGTTGAAAAAAACGAACCGACTGAGAATTTACTGGATGAGTCTAGGTAAAACTTTCATGAATGGCTTTTAATTGATTTATTAGTTGAGTTTGTTTGATGATTATTTAATAAATATGGAGGGCAGCAAAATTATTCATTGAAAGAATGAGTAGTTTCAAATAAAAAAATGAAGAAATTTATAAAAATTTTTCCCTTTTTCCTAGGAGCTATTTTCTTTTTGACGTTGGGATTTTGGTTTGGCGATTCTGCTACGACAGAGCAGGAAGAAACGGTTGAAACTGAAAGTACGACCAGCCAAATAGTTGCAACAGAGGAACCGAAGGAAAATGAAGAGGAACTCGAAAATAAGTTACAACAAAAAGGAGATCAATGGGCTAAAGAGCACCCTAATTCATTAGAATTTAGGGTCTATGATCTTGATACTGAGCAAACCTACACCTATACAAATGACGAAAAAGATAAAAAATATAAAACAGCAAGCATTGTAAAAGTAGCGGTGGCCATGTTGTTATTGCATGAAAAAGAAGAAGACCAAGAAGAACTAACGGATGAAGAAGAAGATCTTTTGTCTGAGATGATTCTAAGCAGCGATAATGAGGCAGCTTCCAGTCTTTTAGATGATTCATTGGGTGGTTATGAGTCGCTACAAACACTTTTTGATGAGCTAGATATGGGTGGCACCAAAGTGGATGCGGATAATTGGGGCAACACCACGACAACTACAAAAGATCAAATGAAGTTACTGCAAGAATTATATTTGTCTTCCCAATATCTGACAGAAGAATCGCAAGATTATATCATTGATTTAATGAGTCATATTGATCGTGAACAAAGTTGGGGTGTCTATGCGGGTTCAAGTAACGTTTCCTTAAAAAATGGTTGGTTAGATGACGAGATGAATGGAATAAATGAGGAATGGATTGTTTCGAGTATTGGAAAGGTAACACGCGGTGATAATAGCTATCTTGCAGTAGCGCTGTCCGATAAAAATCCAACTATTGAAGAGGGTAGCCAAATAATTGAAGATTTAGTGCGGATTTCAAGTGATTATTTATTGTGAATGTTAGGTATTATTATGAATCATTGATTCTTGATTAGCTTACTGTAAAGTTTATCTTGTTGATAAAAGGTAATGGGATGCAATTGTTCTTTTACTTGTGGTATACTTTCAGGTAAATAAATATTATGAATGAAAATTTCTAGAAAGAAAGTGGTCTTAGCTGTGGATACAAAAATAAACGAACAATTTTTGCCTCTTTTATTAGGTAGTGATATTAATGTTTATGGTATGGCACGTTCATTTCATGAAGCGTACGGTACCATTTCAGAAGCACATGGCGCCGGTCAGCTTGCACCAACAAAATATAGTAAAATCGTAAATGTACACACGCATGCTGGTTTTTCTGAATCGGAAGGGTTTATGAGAGTTATGCGTGAATTGATGGAGCAATATAAAGATGATCCGCGCAAGATCATTTTAGTTCCTTGCGGAGATGGGTATACTGAGTTAATCACTCATAATAAAAAAGAGCTGAGCCAACGTTTTATTTGTCCAACGGTGGATGCTAAAACACAAGAAACATTGGAAGATAAAGCTGCATTTTACCAAACTTGTGAAAAATATGGGATACCTTATCCGGATACTTTGATTATTACAAAAGAAATGGTGGAAAAAGCGTCTTCAATAAAGTTACCTTTTGACTTTCCAGTTGCTTTAAAACCTTCAGATAGTGTGGAATACTTGGACGTTGATTTTGAAGGACGTAAAAAGGCGTTTATTTTGTATACCCAAGAAGAAGTGGATGATATTTTAGCCAAAGTATATCAAGCTGGCTATACATCTGAAATGATTTGTCAAAACTTTATTCCAGGTGATGACTCACGGATGCGTGTGTTGAATGCTTACGTTGATCAAAACCATCGTGTACGTATGATGTATTTAGGACATCCTTTGTTAGAAGATCCTACACCGGAAGCGGTGGGGAATTATGTGGCTATTATGCCGGATTATAATGAAAAAGTTTTTAATCAAATGAAAGAATTTTTGGAAAAAATCGACTATGTAGGGTTTGCCAACTTTGATATGAAATACGATGAAAGAGATGGCGAATATAAATTATTTGAAATCAACCTACGTCAAGGCAGAAGTAGCTTTTGTGTTACATTGGGTGGCTATAACTTAGCAAAATATTTAGTCGAGGATTATGTACTAGAAACGCCTTTTACCGAAACTACCTATGCTAAAGGTGATAAACTATGGATTGGCGTACCGGAAAAAATCTTAAAGGAATATATTGCAGACGGTCCTGACAAAGATCAGGCTATGCAATATTTAACAGAAAAAAAATATGGGAATACTTTGTACTATAAAGAAGATATGAATTTAAAACGCTATTTGCTTGTCAAACGGATCTTTTATTTATATCATGATAGATACAAAAAATATTTTAGAAAGAAATAGATGCCGATGAAAAATTTTTTCACAGTTCTGGGTGGCATGGGAACGTTAGCCACAGAAAGTTTTATACACATATTAAATGAACGGACACCTATCCATTCTGACCAAGATTATCTAAATTATCTTTTAGTGAATCATGCGACTGTTCCGGATCGCACAGATTTTATTTTAGGAAAATCAAAAGAGGATCCTTCTAGTGCGATAAAAGAAGATATCCAACAGTACGCTGCACTGAATCCGGAATTTTTCGTGCTAACTTGTAATACTGCCCATCATTTTTTTGATGAATTACAACAAGCAACGGATATTCCTATTTTACACATGCCACGTCTTGCTGTAGAAGTAGCCAACCAAAAATTTGCTAAAAAGTCAGGTAAAACACGTGTTGGTTTATTGGCAACAGAAGGAACCATTCAGACGAAAGTCTATGAAAATGAGTTGGAAAAGTTTGATAACTTAGAAGTTATTTTACCAAGTAAAACGTTACAACAAGACGTTACGAATTTAATTTATCGGGATGTCAAAGAGAATCATTTTTGTAATGAAGAATTATTTTATCAAATCTTGCAACAAATGTCAGAAGAGTTTTCCTGTGATGTTATGGTTTTGGGCTGTACTGAATTATCATTGGTACAAGAAGCTACTCAAAATAAAAAGTATCCAGTAGTTGATGCGCAGTCAGAATTAGCGAATGAAACCATTCGCCGTGCTTTAAAAAATCGAATTTAAGCACTCTACTAAAAGGAACTGTGACATAAGTTCTTTTGATAATAAAATATCCGAACTATAGAGAGATTACTTCTGCAGTTACTCGTCGCAAATTTACGACAGTTGGCAATTTCATCAAATATAGTTCGGATATTTTTGTCTTGTTTTTACTTATGTCACAGCTCCTTTTTTATGTGTCTATGTATTTTGGTGAATGATTGATTTTTTTAAGAAAAGTAAGAAAATCAACGAAATTAAACATCAATGTCTTATCGTTTCTATTAGGATGAAAACCGATTTTTTCTTTAGGATCGATCTGTCGGTCAATAATCAATTGAACATTTTTTCCTGTGTCAAATAACAGTCCTAGTGGAGAAACTGCGCCATTGACCGAGTGCAAAAATTGACTCAATTTTTTCTCGGAGGCAAAGGAGAGGTGTCTTTCTTCGACTTCTTGCGCAATCATTTTTAATGGTGCTCGTTTATTTTCTGGCAAGACGATTAAAAAATAATTTTTTTTTCCTTTTAAAAATAGATTCTTTACTTTGCTGCCGGAAACGTCAAAATCAATTTCTGATACGGTGTAAACTGGTTTATGTTGTAACAACTCATAAGGAATCGACATTTTTTTTAAAAATTGGTAAATCTGTTTTTCGGCTTTTTGGCTAAGATAATCTTTTTTTAGGGTAGCGTAACATACCTCATCTACGATTCCACGATTATTAACGAGTCGTTGGCGCAAAGTGCCTTCATAAACCATTCCTGCTTTTTGCATTACTTTTCCGGACGCGGGATTATCGGCATCGTAAAAGGCTTCAATTCGTTCAAAACCATTTTTCTCAAATAGAAAAGCGATCACTTTTGACAAAGTTTCGCTGGCATAGCCGTTGTTCCACCAATTTTGGCCGATACAATAGCCAATTTCGGCTGTTTTGGCTGCTTGATCAGCAACGCTCGCTGAGATAGTACCAATGAGTTGTTGAGTTTTTGTTCTTCAATTCCCCAGGAAAAATAGTCAGGGTCGATGTAATTTTTTTGATATTCGCTTAAATTATTTTCCACACCTTTGGCTGTTTGGTAAGGCTTCCAAGAAAGATGTTTAGTAACTTTCGGATTACTTGCCCAATGATCAAACATTTGCTGTGCATCTTCGGTTGTTAGCGGGCGTAATAATAGCCGCTTTGTTTGTAAACGAATGGTACCTATGTTTTCCACTTTATCGCCTCCCAATTATTCAAAATTACAAGGGCCGTCTTGTTGCATTAATTGGACTAATTGCTCTTTAGTCGTTCGTTTTTTAGAAAGTATTGGTAAGTTATCCATTGCAAAGTAGTCCATTTGGCTGGTTTCCATATTTTCTGTAAAAGAACCGGATAGAATCTCACAGTCAAAGACTAATTTATAATATTGGAAAGCTTGAGGGATGTCTTTTCGTAAATTAGTGTCAAAGACCGCTTTTAATTGTCGAACATCTACAGTAAGTCCAGTTTCCTCATAGACTTCATTGCGGACATTTTCTTTTGGAGAAGATCCGACATCTGCGTAACCCCCAGGTAAGGACCATTCTTGTGTTTTGCTATCTTGAACAAGTAATATCTTATTCTCCTGAGTAATCCATGCTCGTACATCAACTTTAGGCGTTTGGTAGCCAGATTCATGGGAAAATAAATCATTGATCACTTCTTGTGGTTCATCTCCGAGACTTTGCAGTAATTGTAAAGCCAAATCATTTAGTTCTTGGTAACGGAAGCGATCAAATTTGTCATTACCGTAATGCAATCCTGCCTGAGCAATCGATAACAATTCTTTGTAAGTTGCTAAATAATCCATTCAGGTCACCCTTTTTTAATGTTTGTTTTTATTTTAGCACCAAGTTATAATAAAGGAAACAAGAAGGGGGAGACGATTTTCTATGGGAAATTTGCAAATCAAGCGTGCTTATGAAGATATTGAACCTTCAGATGGTAAGCGAGTTTTGGTAGATCGTATGTGGCCCAGAGGCATTAAAAAGGAAAAATTGCAGCTGGCATTATGGGAAAAAGAAATTGCTCCAACAAATGAGTTACGAAAAGAATTTGGTCATGACCCCGAGAAGTTTTCTTGGTTTCAAAAAGAGTATAAAAAAGAATTGGACAATAATGATAATACTCAAGATTTTGTTAACCAAATTGCTGAATGGCTGAAAGAAGATAACGTGACATTAATCTATGGCGCTAAAGATAAAGAAGATAATCAAGCTGTGGTTTTAAAAGATTATTTATCAGAAAAGATAGGAAATAAATGAAAAACTACGAGATAAACGAAACTAAAGAAATACCATTTGAACAATTATTTCATTTGTATCAAAGTGCAGGTGGGACTGATTATACTAAAGAGCCAGAAAAACTTACAGAGGGCGTAAAACATTCTTTGAAAGTTCTCACTGCTTAGGGCGACGAGTAGCTTTTTATCGTTTTGATTAAATGGAACAATGGTTAATAAAAAAATTAACTCTCAGGACTTGCAAATTTTTTTGAGAAGTGGTTAAATGAAGTCATAATTGATTGATGAAAAAGATAACCGAACTTGTGCGTCTTTTATAAGAGAGGAAAAGCCAGGCTGAAACTTTTCTAAAAGCAACCCGAGTACGGACCACTTTTGAAACCTTTGTTGAAACAAAGGCGGTCGTCCCGTTATAGCGAATGAGGAATACAATCTTTGTATTTAAATTTAGGTGGAACCGCGAGTAAAGTCGTCCTAGTATTATGATCATAATACTAGGACTTTTTTGTGCGCTCGGCATGGGCGATAACTTGGTGGTGAAAGTCCACTACAGGCTTGGCAGTAGGAACTGTTAGCCAAAAGCAAGGGTGTCCATCGCGAGGTGGAATCTGAAGGAAGCTGGAGGCAAACACTCGCACTGACGAACAGGAACTTCATAAGAAGGCTGGATTGGGACGGATGAGCTTGCAAAACAAAGCAAAGTCCGATACTGCCCGAATCCTATCCAGTAAATGAAGCAGTGAGATGAGTGGAAGGTGATCGCGCCTTACCCGAGGAGGTCTATCGAGCGAATGCAATCAATCGTAGTAACAACGAATCGATAGAAGTCAGCCGAGGTCATAGTAGTATCTTACGATACGAAGGACTGAACAATAATAACTTTGAAGTAAACAAGGAGGTGGATGTGCTCACCAGGACCGCAGCCAATACCGTGGTAAAGACCGAGAGGTAGCTCACTCATGGAGGGATAAGCTGGAAGCAAAAGAGGAAATGAGGAGCGCGTAAGGGAGCACGACAATCAAATGAAGAACCAAAGTGGCTATCCATTAATGGACGAACTCGTAAGTTCGATGAATATTGATCGAGCCATCGAGAAAGTAAAGAAGAACAAAGGAGCACCAGGCATCGATGAGATGACCGTATTTGAAATCAAGGAACATCTAAACAAATACCGACAACCTTTTGTTCAAAAACTGAAAGAAGGGACTTATCGTCCTCAGCCCACCAAACGGGTAGAGATTGATAAGAAAGACGGCAAGAAACGAAAGTTGAGTATTCCTGTCGTACGAGACCGCGTGGTACAACAGATGATTTTACAAGTCATTACCCTTTGATCGACCCGACCTTTTCTAAAAACAGTTATGGATTTAGACCTGGAAAGAATTGCCAACAGGCAATCGATCAAGCAGGAAAATATTATGAAGAAGGCTACAATGTGGTCGTGGATTGTGACTTAAAAAGTTATTTCGACACCATCAATCATCAGAAACTAATGCATCGTATGCAATGGTATATCGCTGATAAAGAAATCCTTCAATTAATCTGGAATTTTCTCAATGCGGGCGTACTAGACGGGGAAATTATCCGTTCTACACCTCAAGGAGCCCAACAGGGCAGCCCCTTATCTCCACTTTTAGCCAACGTCTATCTTGACCAACTAGATAAGGAACTCGAAAAGAGAGGGCATCGTTTTATCCGCTACGCCGACGATTTTATCGTGCTAGTACAAAGTGAACGAGCCGCCCAAAGGGTTCAAGAAAGTGTCACCCAGTTCCTGGAAGGAAAGTTACGACTCACGGTAAACCAAGAGAAGAGCCAAATTGTAAAGGCGCATCAATTGGAATACCTCGGATTCCGTCTGAGGAAAGATAAGGGAAAGTAAAGAGCCGGCCCACAGCGTCGGCCAAACAAAAGTTCAAGAGACAGTTAAAGAAACTGACCAATCGGAAAAGATCGGGAAGCCTAGACGAAATTATCTCATCGATCAATCAATATACGCAAGGTTGGATTAACTATTATAAGAAAGGGGAACTAAAGGCTTTCTTAGCGAAACAAATGACCCACTTACGTAGAAGATTGCGCGCCCTTATTTGGAAAAGATGGAAGAAAGTGTCAACAAAATATCGACAACTGAAAGCAAGAGGGGCTTCTCACAGAGAAGCCATGACTTATGCAAATAGTCGAAAATCGTATTGGCGTATTTCCGAGTCTAAACTACTCCACCGAATCTTTACGAAAGAAAAATTCAAACAATGGAAACTCAAGGATTTCAATGAAATCCTTGAGAAATAAGCTTAAATTATTGAACCGCCGTATACGGAACCGTACGTACGGTGGTGTGAGAGGACGATGAATGAAATAATCATTCATCTCCTACTCGATTATTGCAAAATAAACAGAATACGCAATAAATCATCTTTTTCATCAATCAAATAAATATCAGGAGGAAATAATATGTTAAAAATCACTTTTCCAGATGGCTCTGTAAAAGAACTAGAAGCTGGGACTACACCCAAAGATATTGCTGAGGGTATCAGTAAAAGTTTGGCTAAAAAAGCACTAGCCGGAAAATTCAATGACCAACTGATTGATTTGGATCGTCCGATTCATGAAGATGGGGCAATTGAAATTGTTACACCCGATCATGAAGATGCTTTAGGAATTCTACGTCATTCAGCGGCACATTTGATGGCAAATGCTATGCGTCGCCTATATCCCAATATCCACTTTGGAGTAGGCCCAGCCATTGAAACGGGATTTTATTATGATACAGATAATGGCGAAAGTCCAGTAACTGCAGAAGACTTACCTGCGATTGAAGCAGAAATGATGAAAATTGTGAAAGAAAATAACCCAATTAATCGCAAAGTATTAACAAAAGAAGAAGCACTTGATCTTTTTTCAGATGATCCTTATAAAGTAGAATTGATCAACGATATGCCAGAAGACGAACAAATCACGGCTTATGAACAAGGTGATTTTGTCGATTTATGTCGGGGCCCTCACGTTCCTTCAACAGGGCGTATTCAAATATTTAAATTGCTTTCTGTGGCTGGAGCTTATTGGCGCGGCAATTCAGATAATCAAATGATGCAACGTGTCTATGGTACAGCTTTCTTTGACAAAAAAGATTTGAAAACTTTTATTAAAGAAAGAGAAGAGGCTAAAGAACGCGACCACCGTAAATTAGGTAAAGAACTTGGTTTATTTATGTTATCCCCTGAAGTCGGTTCAGGCTTGCCGTTTTGGCTACCAAAAGGGGCTACCATTCGCCGGATTATTGAACGCTATATTGTTGATAAAGAAGTAAGCTTAGGCTATCAGCATGTGTATACGCCCATCATGGCCAACGTTGACTTTTATAAAAAGTCAGGGCACTGGGATCACTACCATGAAGATATGTTCCCACCGATGGACATGGGCGATGGTGAAATGCTTGTTTTGCGCCCAATGAACTGTCCTCATCATATGATGGTTTACAAAAATGACATTCATTCTTATCGCGAATTACCGATTCGTATTGCAGAATTGGGTCAAATGCATCGCTATGAAAAATCTGGTGCATTGTCTGGTTTGCAACGTGTTCGTGAAATGACTTTAAATGACGGTCATACTTTTGTACGTCCGGACCAAATCAAGGAAGAATTCAAACGGACATTAGAATTGATGACCGCAGTATATAAGGACTTCAATGTGAATGATTATCGTTTTCGTTTAAGCTATCGTGACCCTAACGATAAAGAAAAATATTTTGATGATGACCAAATGTGGGAACATGCGCAGTTTGTTTTAAAAGAAGCACTAGACGAATTGGGCGTACAATACTACGAAGCAGAAGGTGAAGCGGCCTTTTATGGTCCTAAATTAGACGTTCAAGTAAAAACAGCTTTAGGGATGGAAGAAACATTATCAACTATCCAACTAGATTTCTTGTTGCCAGAACGTTTTGATTTGACTTACGTAGGCGAAGATGGTGAAAATACGCATCGTCCAGTTGTCATTCACCGCGGAATCGTCTCGACGATGGAACGTTTTGTTGCTCATTTGACTGAAGTATATAAAGGGGCCTTCCCCACTTGGTTAGCGCCTATCCAAGCAACAATTATCCCAGTTTCCGTTGATTTACATGCTGATTACGCTTATGAAATCAAAGGCCGTTTACAAGAAAAAGGGATTCGGGTTGAAGTAGATGACCGCAATGAAAAAATGGGTTATAAAATTCGCGCATCACAAACACAAAAGATTCCTTATCAAATTGTCGTAGGTGATAATGAAATGGAAGAAGCTACTGTGAATGTGCGTCGCTACGGTAGTAAAGAAACAGAGGTTCAATCGACAAATATGTTTATTGACTCAATTGTTGCTGATGTAAATAATTACAGCAGAGTATAATGAAGAGGTTGAGGTTTCAGGGGAGTTTTGCTGGAATCTCGGCTTTTTTTCGTGAAATTTTGTGACTTCATCTTGCCTTTAGCAAAAATAAAATCAATTAAACAATAATAACGTTAGTATTTGATTAAAAAGTTGTATAGCAACGTTTTTCTTATGAAAAGTACAGAAAACTTGAGTTTATGCAAATTATGTGCTATATTAGGACAAGTATTGATACTAGAGGTGAGTGAGGGCAGAATTTTCCCCTCACTCTTTTTATGGAAAGAAGTTTTTTTACAATTAATTAAAGGAGGGGATAACTGTTGAGTGCAGTCGTTGATACTGTAAAAGATTTGGTGATGCCCGTGTTAGAAGAAAATAATTTCGAACTGGTTGACCTAGAATTTGTAAAAGAAGGAAAAAGTTGGTATCTCCGTGTTTTTATTGATAAAGAAGGCGGCATCGATATCGAAGAATGTGCTTATGTTAGTGAGTATCTAAGTGATAAATTGGATAATGCGGACCCAGATCCGATTCCACAGGCATATTTCTTAGAAGTTTCTTCTCCTGGAGCTGAACGTCCCTTAAAAAATGAAGAAGATTATCAAAAAGCACTTGGAGATTATATCCATGTCTCTTTATATGAACCTCTTGATAACCAAAAACAATATGAAGGCTTTTTACAATCAGTTGATGATCAACATCTTGTTTTAAAGATCCGCATCAAAACGAGAGAAAAAGAGATAACGATCGACCGCAAGAAAATTGCGAAGGCCCGTTTAGCTGTTCAAATATAAATACGGAGGAATCAAAGATAATGAGTAAAGAAATGTTAACTGCGTTGGACGCATTGGAAGCAGAAAAAGGAGTTTCTAAAGCTATTGTAATTGAAGCGCTAGAAGCAGCTTTAATTTCAGCTTACAAACGTCACTATGGACAATCGCAAAACGTGGAAGTGGATTTCGATGAAAACAAAGGCGACATTCATATCTTCGCGGTAAAAGAAGTTACTGATGAAGTGATGGATTCACAATTAGAAATTTCATTAAAAGATGCTACTGCGATTAATCCAGCATATGAAGTTGGGGACAAGATTCGTTTTGAAGTGACGCCTAATGATTTTGGTCGCATTGCGGCACAAACTGCTAAACAAGTCATATTACAACGTGTTAGAGAAGCAGAACGTTCAATCATTTATGATGAGTTTTCTGCTTATGAAAATGACATCATGCAAGGTGTTGTCGAACGTCAAGATCGGCGCTATATTTATGTTAACTTAGGTAAGATTGAAGCTGTATTATCAAAACAAGACCAAATACCTAATGAACATTATCAAGCCCACGATCGTATTAAAGTGTATGTAACACGAGTTGAAAATACATCAAAAGGACCGCAAGTATTTGTTAGTCGTACGCATCCAGACTTATTACGCCGCTTATTTGAACAAGAAGTGCCTGAGATTTATGATGGGACTGTTGAAATTGTAAGTATTGCGCGTGAAGCTGGTGATCGTGCTAAGGTTGCAGTTCGTTCTACAGATCCTGATATTGATCCAGTAGGAACGTGTGTGGGACCTAAAGGGCAACGTGTACAAGCCTTAGTAAATGAACTAAAAGGCGAAAACATGGATATTGTTGAATGGAATGAAGATCCAGCAATTTATATTGCTAATGCATTAAATCCTTCAGAAGTTAGTGATGTCATTTTTGACATGGAAAACCCTAAAGTTTGTACAGTCGTAGTACCTGATCATCAATTGTCATTGGCAATCGGTAAACGAGGCCAAAATGCTCGTTTGGCCGCAAAATTGACTGCTTTTAAAATCGATATTAAATCAGAATCTGATATGGAAGAATTTTATGCCCAATTAGATGAAGATAATGATGTTTCTGAAGTTGAAGAATTAGAAGGAACAGAAGATGCCTTGTTGGAAAATGATAGTGAATTTTCTGAGGAAGAAATTGTTTCTAATGAATCAGATGAATCTGAAACAGAATCTTAAGGAGGCTTTTAGATGAAAAAAAGAAAAATTCCTTTACGAAAATCTGTTGTATCTGGAGAAATGATCCCTAAAAAGCAATTGTTGCGTGTTACTCGTTCCAAAGAAGGCGATGTCTCGATTGATCCTACAGGCAAAAAGCCTGGGCGGGGCGCTTATATCGCGATTGAACCAGATGAAGCTCAATTAGCTTGGGACAAACGAATTTTAGATCGTGTATTAGAAACAAAATTGAGCGATGAATTTTATCAAGAATTGCTTGATTACGTTACGCATCAAAAAGCTCGTCGTGAGCTGTTTGGCAATGAATAAACAAAAAGCTTTGAGTATGCTAGGTTTGGCGATGCGTGCGGGAAAGCTTGTGACAGGAGAAGAAATGACTGTTGACAAGATACGTACGCAAAAAGTAAAACTAGCGTTAGTGGCAGAAGATGCTGGTAAAAACACCAAAAAAAAGGTAAAAGATAAAAGTGCCTTTTATCAAGTTCCGTTTGTAGACTGCTTTCATTCATCGGAAATGAGCCAAGCGATTGGCAGAGAACGAATCGTTATCGGTGTGTTAGACAATGGTTTTGCAAACAAAATCGAGGAACTAATATCAAGTTAGGAAAGGTGATTGCATGGGAAAAAAAAGAATATATGAACTTGCAAAAGAAATGAACAAATCAAGCAAAGAAATCGTTGAAGCAGCACAATCGCTAGGATTTGACGTTAATAATCACATGGGCTCACTCTCTGAGTCTGAGGAGCAAAAAGTACGTCAAAACTTAGGTGGACAATCACAAAATAACCAATCATCAAATAAAAAGCCAGCTAACAATCAACAAGGTCCAAAGGAAAAGAAATTCCAAACCCAACGGAATAATCCAAAATTCCAAAATCGCCAAAAACAAACAACACGAACAGCAAAGCCTGCAGCTCAAAATAAATCGGGAAATAATCAAAATCCTCAAGGGCAAAAAAATGATTCTCAGGCAAAACAGCCAACAAGTCATCCGAATAAACAAAATACTCAAACAAATGAACAAAAACAGCGTCAAAATAAACAACAAAATCGTCCGCAAAAACAAGAGGCAACGCAAAAACCTGCTGCAAAGAGCCAGCCGCAACGTCCTGTAAAACAACAGGCGCAAGGACAACAAAATCAACAAGGGCAAAAAGCGCAAGAGGATAAAAGAAAACCAGGCAATAGCAACGATCCACGTAAAAACCGTAATTTTAACAACAATAAGAACAACAGCTTTAATAATAGAAATCGTAATAAGTTTAATAAAAAAGGGAAAAAAGGCAAGCAACAACAGCAAAACAAAAAACCAGCTGCTGTTACTCAACGTAAATTCCATGAATTACCTGAAGTATTAGAATATACAGAAGGCATGAATGTAGCTGATATCGCGAAAAAGATTCGTCGTGAACCAGCTGAAATCATCAAAAAATTATTTATGGTCGGGATTGTAGCTAACCAAAACCAACCCCTTGATAAAGATACGATTGAATTATTGGCTGATGATTATGGGATAAAAGCAGAGGAAAAAGTTGAAGTAGATATTGCTGACATCGATAAATTCTTTGAAACAGAAGAAGTTAACGAAGAAAACTTGATATCACGTCCACCTGTTGTTACGATTATGGGCCACGTCGATCACGGGAAAACAACTTTACTGGATAATTTACGTCATTCTCGCGTGACAAGCGGTGAAGCAGGGGGAATTACCCAACATATCGGTGCTTATCAAATTAACATTGATGATAAACCTATTACATTTTTAGACACACCAGGACACGCGGCCTTTACTAGTATGCGTGCCAGAGGAACGAGTATCACAGATATTACAATTTTAGTGGTTGCAGCAGATGATGGTGTGATGCCACAAACAATCGAAGCAATTAACCATGCTAAAGCTGCAAATGTGCCGATTATTGTGGCAGTTAATAAAATCGATAAGCCAGGTGCTAATACCCAACAAGTTATGCAAGAACTCAGTGAATATGAACTAATTCCAGAAGCTTGGGGCGGCGATACGATCTTTGTAGAAATTTCCGCTAAATTCAATCAAAATATTGAAGAACTACTGGAAATGGTTCTATTGGTCGCTGAAATAGAAGATCTGAAAGCTGATCCTACACAACGTGCCATTGGTTCAGTGATTGAAGCACGTCTTGATAAAGGTAAGGGCCCTGTAGCCACCTTATTGGTACAACAAGGTACATTAAAAGTAGGCGATCCGATCGTTGTTGGTAATACTTATGGTCGTGTACGTGTTATGACCAATGACTTAGGCCGCCGCGACAAATCAGCAAAACCGGCTACTCCGGTTGAAATTAGCGGATTAAACGACGTACCTCAAGCAGGCGATCGTTTTGTAGTATTTGAAGACGAAAAAACAGCTCGTCAGGCAGGTGAAGAACGGGCAAAACGAGCTTTGATAGAACATCGTGCTACCGGTTCACGTGTTACTTTAGACAACTTGTTTGAAAGTCTAAAAGAAGGCGAACTAAAAGAAGTTAATGTGATTATTAAAGCAGACGTACAAGGCTCGGCTGAAGCACTTACTGCTTCATTACAAAAAATTGAAGTAGAAGGCGTGAAAGTAAATATCGTCCACGCAGCAGTTGGAGCTATTAACGAAAGTGATATTACATTAGCGGCGGCCAGCAATGCAATTATTATCGGATTTAATGTACGGCCTACGCCACGAGCAAGACAACAAGCTGAAGCAGAAGAAGTAGATATTCGCTTGCATCGTGTGATTTATCAAGCAATTGATGAAATTGAAACAGCGATGAAGGGCATGCTGGATCCTGAATTTGAAGAAAAAATCACGGGTCAAATGGTTGTGCGTGAAACCTACAATGTTTCTAAAGTTGGTACAATTGCCGGTTGTTATGTAATGGAAGGTTCGATCTATCGTGATAGTGGCGTACGTGTCATTCGTGATGGCATTGTTATTTACGAAGGTAAATTAGCAAGCTTGAAACGTTTTAAAGATGACGCTAAAGAAGTAAAATCTGGCTATGAATGTGGCGCTACCGTTGAAAAATATAATGACCTTAAAGTAGATGACATTATTGAAGGCTTTGTAATGGAAGAAGTCAAAGTAAAATAAGCATAATTTTAAGTAATTAGTGGATATAGGAGGACATCTCATGGCGAATTATCGTGATCGCAGAGTAGCTCAAGAAATACTAAAAGAGGTTAATCGACTTTTGCAAAAAAAAATTCGTGATCCACGAGTTCAAGATGTGACGATTACTGATGTACATGTCACTGGCGATTTGCAACAAGCAACAATTTATTACAGTATTTTATCTGATGATGCTGCGGCGAAAAAAGAAGCACAAACGGGCTTAGAAAAGGCTCGGGGACTAATCCGGCGTGAAGTAGGACATGCGTTAAGTATCTATAAAACGCCTGAGATTTTCTTTGAAATAGACGAATCGGTCGAATACGGTGAAAAAATTGATGAAATGATTCGTGAATTACATGATAATGAAGATTAAAATATAATCAGGTATCTGATGTGCTGATCTCTAAAAGTTAAAATAAAAAACTAACTTTTAGCGGTCGCTACAGTCGGATACCTGTTTTTTTGTGTTTAAAAGCTAAATGTAAAATGGATTGAGGTAAGGTTTTATAGTAACAAAGTAACCACCAATATAAAACGTATTGGAGGGACAACAGCGAAGTAACCACCAATATAAAATGTATTGGAGAGACAACAGCGAAGTAACCACCAATATAAAATGTATTGGAGGGACAACAGCAAAGTAACCACCAATATAAAACGTATTGGAGGCACATCAGCAAAGTAGCCACCGATATGAAATGTATTGGAGGGACAACAGCGAAGTAACCACCAATATAAAATGTATTGGAGGGACAACAGCGAAGTAGCTACCAAAATAAAAATTTTTTGGAGCTAACTTTACTTTCATAAATAGTGAAAAAGTTGCTTTATGTTTTTTGTAAAAGGGTATGTTATACTATTAGAGTTGAAAAAAGAAACGATAAGGAGGACTTATGGACGGAATTTTACCTCTTTGGAAGGAACGCGGCATGACCAGTCATGATTGCGTATTTAAATTAAGAAAGATTTTACATACAAAAAAAGTAGGTCACGGAGGAACCCTTGATCCGGATGTTGATGGCATATTGCCCATTTGTATCGGAAAAGGAACAAAAGTGATTGAATTTTTAACGGACTCGGGAAAAGAGTATGAAGGTGAAATCACCTTAGGTTATGCGACAACTACTGAAGATGTTTCAGGAGAAATTATTCAACGTGATGCGATCACAGCTCCCTTTTCAACTGCTGAAATTGACAAGGTTATGCAGACATTTGTGGGAGAGCTTACCCAGATTCCGCCGATGTATTCAGCGGTAAAAGTGAATGGGAAGCGTCTCTATGAATATGCAAGAAATGGTCAAACGGTGGTTAGACCACAACGCAAGGTACACATTGATTCTTTCGTCCGTACGAGTACTCCTTCTTATCAAGAAGAGAAGAAACTACAATCTTGGCGGTTTAAAGTTGCTTGTGGTAAAGGAACTTACGTCCGGACTTTAGCTGTTGATACTGGGAAAGCTCTCGGCGTAAGTGCACATATGTCTGATTTAACTCGTACGAAAAGTGCTGGTTTCAGCAAAGAACAATCTGTGACTTTAGATCAAGTACAAAAAGCAATGACAGAAGATAAGATCGATGATTTATTATTACCTATTGAATATGGCGTTCAAGGTTTTCAAAGAATCGATATTTCTGACGAATTATGGCAAAAAGTACGAAACGGCATGCGTCTACCTTACCAAGCTTTTCAGTTAGCAGAAATGCCAACAGAACCTGTGGCTGTTTTTTATCAAAATCAAGTGGTAAGTTTGTATGAACCCAATAAAAATGAAAAAAATGGCTTAAAACCATTGAAAGTATTACAGAACTGAATTAGTTAGGAGATTAGTGTTTTATGAAAGTCATTGAATTTAGACATCCTTATACAAAAGATATAGTCCCTGATGAGGATGTTGTTTTAGTGTTAGGTTTTTTTGATGGTGTGCATAAAGGCCATCAAAAAGTGATTGAAACTGGTAGAAAAATTGCGGATAAACAAGGATTAAAGTTGGCAGTAATGACCTTTAACCAACATCCTTCCATTGTTTTTCAAAAGGTGAAACCAAATGAAATGAAGTATTTAACTAATTTAGAACAGAAAAATCAATTAATGGCGAATTTAGGAGTAGATTATTTATATGTTGTAGAGTTCACTTCTTTATTCGCAAGTTTAAGTCCGCAGGCGTTTGTAGATCAATATATTGTTGATTTACATGCAAAATATGCTGTTGCTGGTTTTGACTATACATATGGTCCTAAAGATGTGGCAGATATGAATCATCTTCCGCAATATTCCAAAGGACGTTTTGAAGTGGTAGCTGTTTCTAAAGAAACACAAGATGGCAGCAAAGTAAGTTCGACGCGCATCAGAGAAAGTTTGGACCAAGGTGATATGGAAACGGCTGCTAGTTTGTTAGGTTACACCTATGAAATTGATGGAACAGTCGTTCATGGCGATGCTAGAGGACGTACTTTAGGCTTTCCTACTGCTAATATCAAAACTGAAAGTACTACACGTTTACCCAAAGAAGGGGTTTATGCTTCTGAAATTAAAGTAGGAAATAAGTGGTATCCTGCAATGGGTTCCATTGGTCATAACGATACTTTTGAAAAAGGCCGACAGTTAACAGTTGAAGTATACATTTTAGACTTTGCGCAAGATATTTATGGCGAACAAGTTAGCGTGCGTTGGAATCACCTTTTGCGTGATCAAGTGGCATTTAACAGTGCAGACGAATTAGTCCAACAGTTAAAGAATGACGAAACAGATACACGTTGCTATTTTATGACGATGAAGAATTGATGGAAAATAGTAAAAATGGGGGGAGTACTTAGTTAGCCCCTACTTAAATAAATAACTCGTAAAAAAAGAGTGGCCACAAAAGTTAAATTAAAACTTCTGTTGCCACTCTTTTTTATTCAGATGATTCCTCATTTTTAATCACTTGCTTTACTTGAAATTCGGTTGCTTGGTCATTTTCAGAATCAGCGTCGGAAAAATCAAACAGTAAGTATTTGCCACTGTTATCTTGCACAACGACTAATTTATTATCGAGCCCGCGTTTGTCTTTTTCGATTTGAACTTTTTTCATCAGTTCTTCTTGGTCGACTGTTGATGTCAAAGCATTACCGCGGTTAAAAAAGATGGTTTCTTCCATAGTTGTCGTCCTCCTTGTTGTTATCCTGGTGTTAACTTAAGCCTAAGTCATAGAGGCTGACTTGTCAAAAAATATTGCTAACCGCTTTTGTGGTATATGTTATTTTATGGTAAAATTAAGTGTGAAACGCTCACAAGGAGGGTGATTTAAAATTGGATAAAAGAAACCGAAATCTCTTATTATTAATTATCGCAGCAGTGATTTTCGTTATTGCTGTACCAACTGTTCTGACATATAATCGATTAGCTTCAGCTGAAAATAATGTTGATGCGAGTTGGTCGCAAGTGGAAAATGTAATGCAAAGAAGAGCAGATCTTGTGCCCAACTTAGTAGAATCGGTGCAAGGCAGTATGAGTCAAGAACAAGAAATTTTTGGTAATATTGCTGAAGCTAGACAATCTTATAATGAGGCAGATACGCCTGAAGAAACCGTTGCAGCCAACGATGAATTATCTGGAGAACTTTCAACTATGGTGAATGTCATTAGAGAAGACTACCCTGAACTTGGTTCAAATGATAATGTTCAAACATTAATGTCGCAACTTGAAGGCACAGAAAACCGTATTTCAACAGAACGTAGACGATACATTCAATCTGTTAATGAATATAATCAATTGCTCGTACGTTTCCCAAATAATTTGGTCGCTAATCTATTCAATTTTGATAGAAAGGATAACTTTGAAGCAGAGGAAGGTGCACAAGAAGTTCCCGAAGTCGACTTTGATATTGATACAAGTGAGTAAGGGGGGCTTTTAGGCATGAAAGAGGTCAACGATTCACATTTAACTAAAAACACAATAAAAAATATTCATAATTATTATCAACGTTTCAAACGCTTGAATAACTTTTATGTTATCCTATGTAGCTTGTTTATATTGTTGAGCCTATTATTTTTTGTTTTTGGTATCCCGCTGTTGAATAATCAAAAGAATGTAACTGAGCAACGCTATACCCAACAAATTAACGGCTTTCAGGCCCAAAAAGAGGAAAAAGAAGAACAAATTGACGCTCAGGGTTCAACTTCATTTGAAGATACACTACAAGCGCAAGAAGAACAATATGCTAATGAATACAACCCACAAGCTGATTATTACGAAGCCGATATAGGAGATGGAGATAGTACTATTGCGATTGATCGTAATAATATATTTGTTTCTGATAATGCGGAGGTTTTGTCTAGTCAAGCTAAACAGAAAATCTATGACCTGAATCGACAGTTGGATGAAAATGCCAATGGCGCACAATTTATGGTGGTAACTCTTAACCAGTTACCTAGTGACACAGATATTGAAAGATATGCAACAGATATTTTTAATACATTAGGTATAGGAAATGATGAAGAAGATAACGGCGTTTTATATGTGATGTCAGTTTCTGAACAAGAAGCCAGGTTGGAAGTGGGCTACGGTTTTGAAGACACTTTGACAGACGCCAATAGTCAGGAAATTATTGATAATGACGAAGTAGTAGAAGATTATCAGGACGAGAACTATTCAGAAGGTGTCATGCAAACTACTGACCTGGTTGCTGACTACATTAATTCTGCGACGCCTTATGAAGATAGTAGAATTAATTATTATCAAGAGCGCTTGCAAATCCTACCTTTCATCTATCTTATTCCGATTGTAATTGTAGCTATTTTGTTCGTAGCGGTTCTTTTGTATTTTATAGGAACAATGAAAACTAGAAAACTGCTTGCAAATGATTATAAAGAGTTTTCTAATACTATTGAAGATAATCGTATACCAGCAGATCAAGCAGCCGAAAAAATTAAACACCTTAGTTTGTATGGTTTACTTTTTTATGGCATGGTTTATTGGCAAACTTACCGTCATGTATTGAAAAATAGGGATATAGGCAGACTTTTACACAAGTATCCTTCAGGGCGAAAAATGGGTCGGCGTGTGTTAGTCGGCGATACTTTATATGATTATCGCGGGTTAATTCTAACTGCTCATTATGCTTCGTCAGCTTATAACCCTAGATCATCCAAAGGTCGTGGCCGCGGCGGTGGCGGTTTTGGCGGTGGATTCGGCGGAGGTTCATTTGGTGGCGGTGCCTCTGGAGGCGGCGGTGCTTCCGGTGGTTGGTAAGTACTAGGATCTGGTAATCCGTTGAAAGTTTATAAAAGAATGCAAAAAATCTCCGAGCGAACTATTTCTTTCGCTCGGAGATTTTTGCTTATTTTAAACATTTCGATGCATGGGAAAATCATTATTATTTGGATGAACTAATAAATATTGTACTACATCGATATTACTTGATTGAAAGGATGCCGCACAAGCTTGTAAGTATAAGTCCCACATGCGATAGAAAGTTTCATTTTTTTGTTGCAAGACCTCATCTTTAACATCATGGAAGTTTTGATCCCAATGTTCCAACGTTTTTTGATAATGGCGACGTAGGCTTTCTAAGTCGATTAATTGTAAATTATTGTCTGTAATGTTATTTACTAATTCGGTTACTCCAGGAATATAGCCACCTGGGAAAATATACTTATTAATCCAGGCATTTTTAGCGCCACCTTGTTGACGACTAATACCATGAATTAGAGCAGTTCCTTTTGGTTTTAATGCACGTTTTACAACGTCAAAATACTCAGGAAGATTTTCTGAACCGACATGTTCAAACATCCCAACGCTGGTTACGTGATCATATTGTTCTTTAATATCACGGTAATCCATTAATTGGACTCGAACGCTATCTTCTAAATGCTCTGCTTTGATTTTATCTTGTATATGTTCATATTGTTCGTGACTTAAAGTAATCCCCGTTGCTTTGACATGATATTGTTTTGCTGCGGCAAAAATTAAAGTACCCCAACCGCAACCAATATCAAGCAAAGTATCCCCTTCGTTGATAAAGAGTTTATCTAAGATATGATGTACTTTATTGATTTGCGCTTGTTCTAAGGTATCCTCGGGCGTTTTGAAATAAGCACATGAATAAGTAAGGGTAGGATCTAACCATAAATTATAAAAGTCATTCCCTAAATCATAATGACTTTCGATATCGTTTTTAGATTGATCTTTTGTATGTTTCTCTGAAGAAGGCATCCATTTTTTAAATTTATTATTACGTAGAAAACCTTCTGCTTGATTATATACGTCATAAATTAAATCTTGAATACTTCCTTCAATTTCAATATCTTTATTCATATACGCTTCTCCCAGCGCTAAAGAGGCATTATCTAGAATTGTTTTAATGGGAACTTTTGTATTGAATTTGATTTTGAAGGCTGGTTCACCATTTTCTTCTCCATACGTTTTTACTTTACCATTCCAATAGGTAACTTCAGTCTTTTTTGAAAAAGACTGTTTGAATAACTGATTGTAAATTTCTTTTTCTAACATAGCTAATTTAATACCTCCATTTTCTTATACCTTATATTTTCTTCTAATTTAAGAAAAATTTCAAATAAAAATGATCGTTTTTTCAAATTTTACTAGGAAAAAAATGAAAGTTTTCATATAATGGTAAGTATTGTAAGGGAGGAAGTTTTATATGAATAGCTTTCAAGAAGATCAAAAGGTCCAGAAAAATCGTTGGTGGATTTTAGTCTCAGTCTCTATGTTTACCTTTATGTCAACATTAGACGGTAGTATTGTAAACATCGCTTTGCCGACGATCTCAAATGATTTGACGGTGCCTATGAACCAATCTGAATGGATTGTCTCCATTTATTTGATGATGGTTTGTTCTTGTTTACTTTTATTTGGGAAAGTAGGGGACAGCTTTGGCAAAATTAAAGTTTATCGAATTGGGACATTGATATTTACTATTGGTTCTTTATTATGCGGTTTCAATCAGTCTTTAGCCTTTCTATTATTTGCTCGGGTGGTTCAAGCTGTCGGTGCAAGTATGACAATGGCGACCAATACAGGAATCATAACAGAAGTATTTCCGCTGGAAGAACGAGGACGTGCGTTAGGTTCGATTGGCGCATTTGTGTCACTAGGAGCAATTGCAGGACCTGGGCTAGGGGGACTTATTTTAGCGCAATTATCTTGGCAGTACATATTTTGGATCAATGTTCCTGTAGGGATCATCACTATGTTAATTGGTGAAAAATTCTTGCCTAAAGATATTACCAAAAGTGGCCAAAAGATCGATAAAGTTGGCTTTTTAAGTTTTTCATTATTCATTCTCTCATTGTTTGGCGGCGTTTTTCTTGGACAAGAGCAAGGATTTAGCGCTTCATTGCCGTTATTTTTATTTGCATTAGCTGTAGTAACGTTTATTTTGTTCTTATCCATAGAAAAAAGAATTCAATTGCCGTTAATTACTTTTTCTATTTTTAACAATAAAATATTTACTATGAGCTTATTCAGTGCTTTACTAATTTTTTCATCTAATTTTTTTGTTAATGTAATTATCCCTTTTTATTTGCAAAACGCTCGGGGGATGAGCCCTAGCTATGCCGGATTTTTGATGATGACCTTTCCATTTCTCATGGTGATTGGTTCACCTATTAGTGGTTATTTAACTGATAAAATCGGCAGTGAGTTGCTTGTTCTGTTAGGTTTGAGTCTACTGGTAATTACGCAACTAATGTATGTGTTTATGGAAGTTGATACCCCCATCTGGTATTACATTTTAGCAACCGCAATTATGGGATTAGGTAATTCATTATTTCAATCACCCAACAATACAATGATTATGAGTAGTGTAGCAAAAGGAAATTTAGGCGTAGCAGGTAGTATGAATTCATTTGCGCGGAATTTCGGGATGGTCGTCGGTATTGCTTTTTCGACAACGATTTTATATCACGCAATGAGCATGAAGATGGGAGAGAAAGTTACCACTTATATTCCAGGACGAGCAGATGTGTTTATTTACGGGATGAAAGTTACTTTCCTAGGTTCTGCCTTAATTTGTTTGATTGCTTTACTCTTAACCATTTGGAGAATCAGAAAACAAGGTGGAATTCGTAAAAAAGCTATATGAAAAATAAGTGAATTTGGTGAAACGAAAGATTGGAAAAAGAGACTAGATAAATAGGAGCTGTGACATAAGTCCTTTTGATATTAAAATATCCGAACTATATTTATTGAGATCTGCTAATCATTGTGGATTTGCGACGAGTAACCGCAGGAGCAGTGATTTGTGCGACGAGTAACCGCAGGAGCAGTATTTTGTGCGACGAGTAACCGCAGGAGCAAGCTCTCTATAGTTCGTATATTTTTGACTTGTTTTTACTTATGTCACAGCTCCTTTTTGTGTCAACAGCTCAAAGAAAACGAAAATGAATCTGCTGTTAAAAAGTATTGAGTGATTTTCGTTTTTTTAAGTTAACAAGAATTTTTCAAATACTTCATTACCTAAAAACAAGCCCTTTTTGGTTAACTTAAGATGGTTGTTTTCACAGGTCAATAGTTGCTCAGCAAATAAGCCGGGCAGAACTTGACGATATAATGCGGTAAGTTCTTGGTTAAATTTTTCTCTAAAGTGAGTTAAGGAAACTCCTTCTTGTTTTCGCAAACCTAAAAATAATTCTTCTTCCATTTGATTTTGTATTGTGAGATTTTCTGTTTCAATAACAGGTAGTTGATTCTCACGTAAGGGTTGTAAATAATGTTGGATGGGGCCGAAGTTTTTATAGCGCGATTGACCTAAATAACCGCTTGCTCCAGCGCCAAAGCCATAATAATGCTCATTATTCCAATAAACTAAATTGTGCTTTGATTCACAACCTTTTTTTGCAAAGTTACTCACTTCATAATGAGAAAAACCCGCTTTTTCCATCTCTTCGATGGCTAGCTCAAACATTTTTGCTTCCTCTTCTTGTTCGGGCAGTTCAATTCGCCCTCTACGAACCCAATTCATAAACATGGTTTTATTTTCTAAAATTAATGAATACATAGCGTAATGCGGTAAATCGAATGCGATGGCTTTTTGCAAAGTATTACGGAAATCCTCAAAGCTTTGTCCGGGTAGCGCATAGATTAAATCAATTGAAACATTATCAATTTGATTTTTTTCGATTAATTTTAAGGTTTCATACACGTCTGCAGCTGTATGCTTGCGCCCAATTTTTCTTAAAAGGCGGTCATTAAATGTTTGTACGCCCATTGAAAGTCGATTAATACCGTAGTTTTTGATGACGTCAAGTTTTTCTTGTGTTAAATCGCCGGGATTAGCTTCAATGGTAAATTCCTTGGTGGTTGCAACTGGGAGTAATTGCGTAATACCGCTAAGCAAAACATCTAACTGGCTGGCAGATAAAGAAGTTGGTGTGCCACCGCCAATATAGATTGTTTCACTAGTATCGGTGGGATGTGTATTAAGTGTTAGCTGTATTTCCTTTAATAACCCTTGAATATATTCATCGACAGGTTGCCCTTTTAAGAATACTTTATTAAAGTTGCAATAAAAGCAAATATGTTCGCAAAAAGGAATATGGATGTAACAGGACGTATTTTGCCGTTCTTTTTGCATGGTCGAATGACTCCTTAAGTAATGTTTAGTTCGCCCATAGTTTATCATAATTTATCGTAAGAATAGGTAGTTTTTCGATTATTTTCCAATAATTAGCACTCTAATATAAAGAGTGCTAATTTTTTGAGCATTTCCTCTTGACATCTCTGATATTTATGATATATTAATAATCGTATTAGCACTTAGATAGAAGGAGTGCTAATTAGAAGGTGATAAATTTGTTGACGCAAAGACAAGATGATATCTTGCATCTGATTATTCATAATTATACAAATTTAGGAAAGCCAGTCGGATCTAAAACCCTGATGGAAGAAGGGATCGCAGCTAGTTCAGCCACGATTAGAAACGAAATGAAGACCCTCGAAGAATATGGGCTTTTGATAAAAACACATTCTTCTTCAGGACGTACCCCTTCATTAAACGGCTATCGTTATTATGTTGACCATCTTTTAGAACCAGAAAGACTAAAGGAAAGCGAAGTAAATGTTATTCGTCAGTCCTTAGGAAAAGATTTTCATGAGATCAATGATATTATTGAACAATCAGCCAAAATTCTTTCCCGACTGACTAGCTATACGGCGCTATCTATTGGTCCGGATGTAAAAAATAGAAGGTTGACAGGTTTTAAGATGATTCCGTTAAATAATCGGCAAGTGATCGCAATCATTGTAACTGATAAAGGCAATGTTGAAAACCAAGTCTTTTCGATCCCTAAAAGTATAGAGAGTGAAGATCTTGAAAAAATTGTACGAATCATCAATGATAAATTAATTGGTGAACCTTTACTGACAGTTTACCAACGCTTAAGGACCGAGATTCCAATGATTCTTCATAAATATTTCCAAACCACTGAAGGAATTCTTGATTTATTCAACAGTATGTTGGGGGAAGCTTTTGAAGAAAAGATTTTTGTAGGGGGTCAGATGAATCTTTTAAATTCTGACCAAATTCAAGATATCGATCAATTTAAAGCCATGTATTTATTTATGGAAAATTCGGAACAGTTGAATGGATTATTGAGTGCAAAGGATCAGCCGATCCAAGTACGAATCGGTTCAGAGCTAGGGAACGACTTATTGAGCGGTATGAGCTTGATGCAAGCTAATTATGAGATCCAGGGTCATGGCAGTGGTACAATCGCATTATTAGGTTCGGCTAGTATGCCGTATTCTAAAATGTTTAGTTTACTTGATGTATTTCGTCAAGAATTAGCAGTAACACTGGATGATTATTATCGTTCGATTGATTCATTCGGATAATCTGCGTGAATTGTCAATTATTTATATAGAAGGGATGTTAGATGATTGTCTGATAAAGAAAAGAAGGCAGAAGAAGTAGAAGAAGCATTTTCTGCTGAAACCAACGAAAATGAATCAACTGAAGCTAATGAAACAGTTGAAGAAATTGATAACGAAAATGTTCAGCCTGTTTCTGAAGTTGAGGATTTAAAAGCTCAACTTAATGAAATGGAAGATAAATACCTTCGTGCTTCGGCCGAAGTTACTAATATGAACAATCGTTTTCGTAATGAAAGACAGATGTTACAGAAGTATCGTTCACAGGATTTAGGAAAGAAACTATTACCTGCACTTGATAACTTGGAACGCGCACTAGCAACTGAAGTCGAAGGCGAGCAAAATGAAAGTTTGAAAAAGGGCGTAGAAATGACCTTAGAAAGTTTACGTTTTGCTATGCAAGAAGAAGGAATTGAAGAAATTCCTGCACAAGGAGCAACGTTTGATCCTACACTGCATCAAGCAGTACAAACTGTTCCTGCGACAGAAGAACACACGGCAGAAACCGTGGTACAAGTATTGCAAAAAGGCTATAAACTTTATGACCGCGTACTTCGGGCCAGTATGGTAGTTGTCGCACAATAAAATTAGATTATTTCAATATTAAATGAATGATAAAATTACAAGGGAGATTATAATATGAGTAAAATAATTGGTATTGACTTAGGTACAACAAATTCAGCCGTTTCAGTCTTAGAAGGCGGCGAATCAAAAATCATCACAAATCCAGAAGGAAACCGTACAACACCTTCTGTTGTTTCATTTAAAAATGGTGAAATCCAAGTGGGCGAAGTAGCAAAGCGTCAAGCAGTTACTAACCCAGATACTATTTCTTCCATCAAACGTCATATTGGTGAAGATGGTTATAAAGTTGAAGCAAACGGCAAATCTTATACACCACAAGAAATTTCAGCAATGATCTTGCAATACATTAAAGGTTTTTCTGAAGATTATTTAGGTGAAGATGTAGCAAAAGCTGTTATTACAGTTCCAGCTTATTTTAATGACTCTCAACGTCAAGCAACCAAAGATGCTGGTAAGATTGCAGGGCTAGAAGTTGAACGGATTGTCAATGAACCAACTGCAGCTGCTTTGGCTTATGGTTTAGATAAAACTGAACAAGATGAAAAAATCTTAGTATTTGACCTTGGTGGCGGTACTTTTGACGTATCCATCTTAGAATTAGGCGATGGTGTCTTCGATGTATTGTCAACTGCCGGTGATAATAAACTAGGTGGGGACGACTTTGATGACAAAATCATTGACTACATGGTTAGTGAATTCAAGAAAGAAAATGGTATTGATTTAAGCAAAGATAAAATGGCTTTACAACGTTTAAGAGATGCTGCTGAAAAAGCTAAGAAAGACTTATCAGGTGTTTCAAGTACACAAATCAGCTTACCATTTATCACAGCAGGCGAAGATGGCCCACTTCACTTAGAAATGAACATGACACGTGCTAAATTTGATGAATTGACTAGCAGTTTAGTTGATCGCACTAAAGAACCAGTACGTCAAGCCTTGAAGGATGCTGGACTATCTCAATCTGATGTAGACCAAGTGATCTTGGTTGGTGGTTCGACTCGTATTCCTTCTGTTGTTGAAGCAGTACGTAAAGAAACAGGTAAAGAACCAAACAAATCTGTAAACCCAGATGAAGTTGTTGCAATGGGTGCAGCTATCCAAGGCGGTGTTATTAGCGGGGACGTTAAAGATGTTGTCCTACTTGATGTAACGCCTCTATCATTGGGAATTGAAACAATGGGCGGTGTATTTACTAAGTTAATTGATCGTAATACTACGATCCCAACTAGCAAATCGCAAGTATTCTCAACCGCAGCTGATAATCAACCTGCCGTAGATATTCACGTATTACAAGGTGAACGTCCAATGGCAGCTGATAACAAGACATTGGGACGTTTCCAATTGACAGATATTCCGGCTGCTCCACGAGGTGTGCCACAAATTGAAGTTTCATTTGATATCGATAAAAACGGTATTGTAAATGTCTCTGCTAAAGACTTAGGCACACAAAAAGAACAAAAAATTACCATTCAATCTTCTTCAGGTCTATCAGATGATGAAATTGATCGCATGGTTAAAGATGCTGAAGCAAATGCTGAAGCTGACGAAGAACGTAAGGAAGAGGCTGACCTACGTAACGATGTAGAAACATTGTTATTCACTGTAGACAAAACATTGAGTGAACTTGACGGTAAAGTTGATGAAGAAGAAGTCAAAAAAGCTGAAACAGCACGCGATGAACTAAAAGCTGCAGTAGAAGCTGATGATATAGAAGAAATGAAAACTAAACGTGATGCATTGAATGAAATTGTACAAAACTTGAGTGTTAAGATGTACGAACAAGCAGCACAAGAACAACAAGGAGAACAAGGTTCAGATGATGCTTCTAATACTTCCAGTGATGATGACGTAGTGGATGCAGATTTTGAAGAAGTAGATGATGACGATAAATAATTTCGTTGTTCGGGAAAAAGCCAAAGTCATCCACTTTGGCTTTTTCTTTTGAAATGTTGACTGCTAAACAGTGAACGAGTCTTTTTCTTTTAAGTATTTTAGTAAAGTAATGTTTCTTCTGCATAATTTATGATAAAATACGGAAGACTGTTAAAGTATTAGATGGAGGGAAGCCAATGGCAACAAAACGTGATTATTATGAAGTCTTAGGTGTAGAAAAAGGGGCTTCAGATGATGAAATCAAAAAGGCATATCGTAAGCTTTCCAAAAAATATCATCCAGACGTCAATCAAGAAGAGGATGCAGAAGAGAAATTTAAAGAGATCTCAGAAGCTTATGAAATCTTAAGCGATCCACAAAAACGAGCAGCCTATGATCAATACGGCCATGCAGGCACTGATCCCAATTACGGTGGTGGTGGCGCTGGTGGATTTGGCGGCTTCGGCGGTGGCGGATTCTCAGACGCTGGCGGTTTCGGCGGCTTTGAAGATATTTTTGAATCTTTCTTCGGTGGTGGCCGATCTGCGGATCCTAATGCACCTCGACAAGGGGACGATCTACAGTATTCAATTAATTTAACCTTTGAAGAAGGTGTTTTCGGTAAGGAAACAGAGATTACGTACAAAAGAAACGAAGTTTGTCATACCTGTGGTGGAAATGGTGCAAAACCAGGCACTCAACCTGAAACTTGTCATAAGTGTAAGGGAAGTGGAACCATTAACGTTGAACGACAAACACCGCTTGGTCGCGTAATGACACGCCAAACTTGTGACGTTTGTCATGGAACTGGTAAAGAAATTAAAGAAGTTTGTGAAACTTGCCATGGTACAGGCCATGAAAAGAAAACGCACAGTGTTAATGTTTCTGTTCCTGCCGGCGTTGAAGATGGCCAACAAATGAGACTAGCTAACCAAGGGGAAGCAGGTATAAATGGTGGACCTTATGGTGATCTATATGTCGTCTTTTATGTGGCAGAAAGTGATATTTTTGATCGTGATGGTTCAGAAATCTATTATGAATTGCCAATCAACTTTGTACAAGCTGCTTTAGGTGATGAAGTAGATGTGCCAACTGTTCATGGAGATGTTAAACTAAAAATCCCAGCTGGTACTCAAACAAACACAAAATTCCGCTTACGTGGAAAAGGTGCACCTCGATTGAGAGGAAATAGTACCGGAGACCAACAAGTAACAGTGAAGCTCATCACACCGAAAAATTTGGATGATGAACAAAAAGAAGCATTACGAAATTTTGCCGAATTAACTGGACAAAGTACCAATGAACAACAATCTGAAGGCTTTTTTGATAAAATGAAAGACGCTTTTGGTAAAAAGTAAAAAGAAAAAGTGGAGGTCAGATATCATTCTGATCTCCACTTTTTCTTTGCCGTTATAACAGGCTTAAAAAGGCAGAAAGCCTCATTATGAGGGCCATTTCTGAGCTGATGGAATTTTTCGGAGAAAGAATTCGTAAAACGTTATCCGTCTTTTCAATCTCGAATAACGTTTTAGTCTTCTATTATCCGTGATTCTATTCTTGAATAACGTTTTGCGATTCCTTTATCTATCTTTTGCTGTTTTCGGCTAATAATTTAGTTTTTCTTTGCTTATCTTCGTATTCTCGGAGAAAGAATTCGTAAAACGTGTTCCATCTTTTCAATCTCGAATAACGTTTTAGTCTTTTATTATCCATGATTCTATTTTTGGATAACGTTTTGATATTTCTTTATCCACTTCTTGTTTTTTTCTAATCGACTCTTTTTAATAAAAGAACAATGCACAATGTCCCTTGATAAATAAAATGCTGGTTCTATTTTCTATATGGCTCAGAGAAAAAAGAAAGAAGGGCTGCATGAATTACATAAATTAAAAAGGAATTCTCGTTTTAACAAGAACTCCTTTTTAGCGCTTAAATATTTAATACTTTGTCTAAGAAATCTTTTGTTCGTTCATTTTTTGGATTATTGAAGACCTCCTCAGGTTTACCGTCTTCTAAAAAGTAACCGTCATCGATAAACATTACGCGGTTGGCAACTTCTTTAGCAAATCCCATTTCATGGGTGACGATAACCATGGTCATTCCTTGATCCACAAGTTTTTTCATAACTTTTAAAACGTCTCCGACCATCTCAGGATCCAACGCTGAAGTTGGTTCGTCAAACAACATAATATCAGGATTCATCGCTAATGCACGAGCAATAGCAACCCGTTGTTTCTGCCCGCCTGAAAGACTTTCGGGATAGACATTTTTTTTATCTGATAGACCAACTGTCTCCAACAATTCCTCTGCACGTTTTTCAGTTTCTTGTTTATTTTCACCCTTTACGTCTAGTGGAGCTAACGTAATATTTTCTAGAACAGAAAGATGGGGAAATAAGTTAAAATGTTGGAAAACCATCCCAATGTGTTGACGAGTTTTATTGATATTCGTATTTTTATCTGTCAGATGGTCACCATCGATCACGATTTGACCACTGGTAGCTTCTTCTAAACGATTTAAACAACGTAAAAAAGTTGATTTACCTGAACCTGAAGGTCCAATAACACAAACAACTTCACCTTCTTGAATCGAGGTTGTAATATCATTTAATACAGTGTTATCGCCAAATTTTTTGACTAAATGTTCAACTGAAATTTTTTCCTTCATTTTATTTCACCTTCTTTTCAAGTACTTTTGCTAATTTCGTTAAGGCAGTGATTACTATCAAATACATGATTGCAATAATCAGATATACATAGGTACTTTGCATTGTACGTGCGACAATAATTCTTCCTGTTTGTAACAGTTCTACCACACCAATAACAGAAATAATTGTTGTATCTTTTAATGAAATAACAAATTGATTTACAAACGATGGAATCATGATTTTTACTGCTTGCGGTAAAATAATCTTTTGCATGGTTCGATTGTAGGTGAGCCCTAAACTTCGCGAGGCTTCCATTTGACCTGTTGGTACGGCGTTGATTCCGCCCCTGACAATTTCTGCGATATAAGCACTAGCGTTTAAGGTTAAAGTAATGACACCTGCAGTAAAGTCAGGAATAGTTATACCAATAGCATCAGATAGTCCGAAGAAAATAAAGAAGGCCAAAACCATCATTGGAATTCCTCGAACAACGTCTACGTAAAATGAAGCAATAACCCGCAACGTTTTAATCGGTGCAACACTAAAGAGCCCAAAAATAACTCCCACGATTAATGCTAAACCAAAAGAAATCAAGGCTAGAGCCATGGTTTTCCATAGTCCGTTTAATAATACTTTGTAATTGTTTTTAATTAAACCAATCAGCGAAGATTCATCTGTATCTGATTCACTTGCTGTGGCATTACCACTATCATCGATATAAGTGGAAATAATTTGGTCATACTCACCCGTTCGCTGCATTTCTTGTAAGGCTTCGTTAAACATTTCTAGTAGTTCGGGACTTTCACCTTTTTTAACAGCGAAACCGTATTCGCCTCCTGATTCACGTTCAATAGGTGTTTCAAGTTCTTGACCTTGAGCCATTGAATACCCGATTACTGGATAATCATCCATCAAAGCGTCAATCGCATCGACCCGAACAGCCTCATATAATTGGTCGGCATCATCATATAATTTCACGTTAAAGCCGTATTCATCTTCATTTTCATCTAAGAAGTCTGCACTTTCAGTTCCCACTTTAGCACCAACTGTTTTTCCTTCTAAGTCTTCATAAGAAGTGATGTCATCATCATTACCTTCTTCTACAGCTAATTGGATCCCACTTTCAAAGTAAGGGTCAGAAAAGTCAAAAGTTTCTTCCCGTTCATCGGTAATTGACATACCAGCGATCATGCCGTCTGCTTGATCTCCTTCGACAGCTTGGACCGCACCAGAAAAGCCGATATGGTTAAAAGTAACATTGAAACCTTGCATTTCTGCTGCTCGTTTCATTAAATCAACATCGATACCGATGTACTCATTTTCTTCGTTTTGAAATTCAAACGGTGCAAAAGCAGAGTCACTAGCGATTACATACTCATCTTTTTCAGGTTCTACTTTTTTCATTTCACCAGACTCTTCGGTGCCATCATCAGCTTCTACATAGTTGTTGACGATCTCATCATATTCGCCGGAATCTTTTAAATCTTTTAAACCTGCGTTGAATTTTTCTAAGAGTTCTTTATTTTGATCTTTTTTGACAGCGAAGCCATAAGGATTTCCTGCTTCAGGTTCGCCTACTAATGATAATTCTTCGCCTTGCTTGATCGCATATCCTAGCACTGGATAATCGTCAAAAATGGCATCAACAGTGTTGTTTTTGACTGCCCCATAAAGACCCGTCGCATCATCATAGTTTTTGACGTCAAAATCATATTCATCTTGATTTTCTTCTAAGAAGTCTGCACTTTCAGTCCCAACTTTGGCGCCTACCGTTTTACCTGATAAATCGTTGTAAGATTTTATCTCATCATTGCCTTGAGCGACTGCCATTTGGATACCACTATCAAAGTAGGGGTCGGAAAAGTCAAAGCTTTGTTCGCGTTCATCGGTAATTGACATGCCAGCAATCATACCATCAAGCTGGTTGGACTGGACTCCTTGAACTGAACTATCAAAACCTAAAGGGCGCAAATCTACTTTAAAACCTTGATCATCTGCAATAGCGTTTAAGATGTCAATATCGATTCCTTCGTATTCATTTTCATCATTCTGAAATTCAAATGGGGCAAATGTCACGTCAGTCCCAATCTGATAAGTTCTTTCTGCGGCTGAAGCTGTTTGATTGGCGCAAAAGAATAAAGTAACAAAAACGGAAAGAAACGAAATAAGTATCGTCCTTTTTTTCATTTAATGATTCCTCCTTTAAAGACAATTGAGGCAAACGGAATTTAAGTTTAATTGTTAATAAGTGGCGGGCTAAGATTTTATTCTTTAAGATTAAGGTTTCCGTTTTATTGTCTTAATAAAGGAAATTATATATCAAACTTTTCAAACAAAGCAAGAAAATAAGTATAAAAAATGCAAAATAGTGCAAAAAAGTGACATTTTACGTGAGGAAAACTTACATTTTAAGAAAAATATAGGCGCAAGTAAAAAAATAGCGAAAGTACGTTCGGTATGTTAAAATAGTATAGCAAAAGCAATCATCAATGCAGGATAGATTTATCCAGAAAGAAGGAAGACGTTTATGATTGAAAAAGAGCTATCACATCAATTTGAACTCGTTTCAAATTACCAACCGTCAGGTGACCAGCCCGAAGCAATTGAAGAATTAACTGATGGGGTGTTAGATCATAAAAAAGCTCAAATCCTTTTAGGAGCTACCGGAACAGGTAAAACCTACACCATTTCTAATGTGATCCAAAACGTAAATAAACCAACGTTAATTATTGCTCATAATAAAACACTAGCCGGTCAGTTATACGGAGAATTTAAAGAATTTTTCCCTAATAACGCCGTTGAATATTTTGTAAGTTACTATGATTATTATCAACCCGAAGCTTATGTGCCATCAAGTGACACTTATATTGAAAAAGACTCCAGTATTAATGATGAGATTGATAAATTACGGCACTCGGCCACCAGTTCATTATTAGAACGTAATGATGTGATTGTCGTGGCTTCGGTGTCATGTATTTTTGGATTAGGCTCTCCTATGGAATACCAAAAGCAAGTTGTTTCTTTGCGACAAGGGATGGAAATTTCAAGAGATGAATTACTACGTTCATTGATTGATATTCAATTTGAACGCAATGATATTGATTTCCAAAGGGGTCGTTTTCGGGTGCGTGGCGATGTGGTTGAAGTTTTTCCCGCATCACGTGGTGAACGAGCCTTACGAATTGAATTTTTCGGAGACGAAATTGATCGTATCCGTGAAGTCGATGCCCTAACTGGTGAAATTTTGAGTGAAACAGAACATGTTTCTATTTTCCCAGCAACGCACTTTGTGACCGATGAAGATCATTTGGAAACAGCGATTGCTTCGATTAAACAAGAACTGGAAACACGATTGACTGTCTTAAAAGCAGACAATAAGTTGTTAGAAGCCCAACGTTTAGAACAACGGACTAACTACGATATTGAAATGCTGCGAGAAGTAGGATATACTTCAGGGATTGAAAATTACTCTAGGCATATGGATGGCAGAAAAGAAGGCGAACCGCCATATACACTTGTAGACTTTTTCCCAGAAGATTTCTTAATCGTGATTGATGAGTCACACGTGACGATGCCTCAAGTTCGTGGCATGTATAACGGAGACCGCGCCAGAAAACAAATGCTGGTGGATTATGGTTTTCGTTTGCCTTCTGCTTTGGATAACCGTCCGTTAAGGTTAGAAGAATTTGAAAGCCATGTGAATCAGATTATTTATGTTTCGGCAACGCCAGGGCCTTATGAGTACGAACAAACTGATACAGTTGTTGAACAAATTATTCGACCGACAGGCTTGTTAGATCCACTCATTGAAGTACGGCCTATTATGGGACAGATTGATGATCTGGTAGGTGAAATTAACGAACGTACAGAAAGAAACGAGCGGGTTTTTGTTACGACGCTGACCAAAAAAATGGCAGAAGATTTGACTGATTATTTCAGAGAATTAGGAATAAAAGTTAAGTACTTGCATAGTGACATCAAGACACTAGAAAGAACTGAAATTATCCGCAATTTGCGCTTGGGTGAATTTGATGTTTTAGTCGGAATTAACCTATTAAGAGAAGGTTTAGATGTACCTGAAGTTTCTCTGGTAGCTATATTAGATGCGGATAAAGAAGGATTTCTACGTAGTGAGCGTTCTCTTGTACAGACCATGGGGCGGGCAGCTAGAAATGCAGATGGTAAAGTGGTTATGTATGCCGATAAAATTACTGATTCTATGCAAAATGCGATGGACGAAACCACTCGTCGTCGTAAAATTCAGGAAGCTTATAATGAAGAACATGGAATTGTTCCGCAAACCATTAAAAAAGATATTCGTGACTTAATTTCGATTTCTTCTGTTGCTGAAGAAGGAAATAATGAACAAGTATCTTACGATGACCTTACTAAAGATGAAAAAGAAGATTTAGTCGGAAAATTAGAAATAGAAATGAAAGAAGCTGCTAAGTCATTGGACTTTGAAAAAGCAGCAACTTTACGCGATTCAATTTTAGAATTGAAAGCTTAATAGTTCGGGGGGAGAATATGTCAAGCGATGAAATTGTGATACATGGAGCACGTGCCCATAATTTAAAAAATGTAGATGTGACCATTCCCAGAGATAAACTGGTTGTGGTCACGGGTTTGTCTGGGTCAGGGAAAAGTTCCTTGGCTTTTGATACGTTGTATGCTGAAGGGCAACGGCGTTATGTTGAAAGTCTATCCTCTTATGCCAGACAATTTTTAGGTCAAATGGATAAACCGGATGTCGATAGTATCGATGGTTTAAGTCCGGCCATTTCGATTGATCAGAAAACAACTAGCAAAAACCCTCGTTCAACAGTAGGAACCGTTACCGAGATTAATGATTATTTACGTTTGCTATATGCTCGTGTGGGACATCCTATTTGTCCAAATGATCATGTGGAAATTACTAGTCAGTCGCCTGAACAAATGGTGGATCAGGTACTTGAATTACCTGAAAGAAGTAGAATTCAGTTACTAGCTCCAGTAGTTACCCAAAAAAAAGGACAGCATAAAAAGATTTTAGAAAGAGTCCAAAAAGAAGGGTACGTACGGGTACGTGTTGATAACGAAATTTATGATATAACAGAAGTGCCTGAACTAGAAAAAAACAAAAAACACGACATTGCGATCATGGTTGATCGAATCGTGATTAAAGAAGGCGTTCGCTCTCGATTGTTTGATTCTTTTGAAGCAGCCTTACGTTTGTCAGACGGTTATGCTATTGTCGATGTGATCGATGGGGAAGATATGCTTTTTAGTGAGCACTATTCCTGTCCTTATTGTGGTTTTACGGTGGGTGAATTAGAACCGCGTCTTTTCTCTTTCAATGCGCCGTTTGGAGCTTGTCCAGAGTGCGATGGTTTAGGGATAAAATTGGAAGTCGATATTGATTTAGTAGTTCCTGATCAAACCAAAACTTTACATCAAGGAGCAATTGTTCCTTGGAATCCGATTAGTTCTCAATATTATCCGCAAATGCTAGAACAAGCTTGCCAAGAATTTGGGATTGATATGGATACCCCTTTTGAAAAATTACCAGAAGACCAAAAAGAAATTGTATTGAATGGCTCTAATGGCAGACATTTTCATTTTCATTATCAAAATGATTTTGGTAGTGTGCGCGATGTGGATGTACCTTTTGAAGGAGTTATGGTCAATATTAAACGCCGTTACCATGAAACCAACAGCGACTTTACTCGTGATCAAATGCGCTTATATATGACTGAATTAACCTGTCAGCTTTGTCATGGGTATCGTTTAAATGACCAAGCTCTTTGTGTAAAAGTCAATGGAAAACATATTGGTCAAGTAAGTGATTTGGCGATCAATTATGCAGCTGAATTTGTTGAAGATCTTACGCTTTCAGAACAAGAACAAATGATTGCCCAACCAATCGTCAAAGAAATTGACGACCGCTTGAGCTTTTTACAAAATGTCGGTTTAAATTATTTGACGTTGAGCCGTTCGGCCGGCACACTTTCCGGCGGTGAGGCTCAGCGGATCCGTTTAGCCACACAGATTGGGTCTAACTTATCTGGTGTACTCTATATTTTAGATGAACCGTCAATTGGTTTGCACCAACGCGATAATGATCGTTTGTTAGGTTCTCTAAAGAAAATGCGAGATTTGGGAAATACTTTAATTGTGGTTGAACACGATGAAGATACGATGCGTGCAGCTGATTATCTAATTGATGTAGGACCTGGTGCGGGTGATTATGGTGGTGAGATTGTTGCTTCGGGAACGCCGGAACAAGTTGCTGCAAACAATCATTCTTTGACAGGAGAGTATCTCAGTGGAAAACGAGAAATTCCGGTACCTAAAAAAAGACGTAAAGGCAATAAGAAAAATATTTCGATAACAGGCGCGCAAGAAAATAATTTAAAAAATGTCAATGTAAAATTCCCTTTAGGAAAATTTACCACGGTAACCGGTGTGTCAGGTTCAGGGAAATCGACACTGATTAATGAAATATTGAAAAAAGCTTTAGCGCAGCGTTTGAATCGGAATTCGAAAAAACCAGGAAAATTTAAAAAGATTACAGGCTATGAAAATATCGAAAAAATTATCGATATTGATCAAAGTCCTATTGGAAGGACGCCTCGTAGTAATCCGGCTACTTATACCAGTGTGTTTGATGATATTCGGGATATATTTGCCAAGACGAATGAAGCGAAAGTACGTGGCTACAAAAAAGGGCGTTTTAGTTTTAACGTTAAAGGTGGCCGCTGTGAAGCCTGCAAAGGCGATGGCATCATCAAAATTGAAATGCACTTTCTGCCAGACGTTTATGTTCCTTGTGAAGTTTGCCATGGCAAACGTTATAATTCAGAAACCTTGGAAGTTCATTATAAAGGGAAAAATATCTCCGAAGTGTTAGATATGACGATTGAAGATGCATTTGACTTTTTCCAAAACATTCCTAAAATTCGACGGAAACTACAAACAATTGTTGATGTTGGTTTGGGTTATGTCAAATTAGGGCAACCAGCAACGACCTTATCAGGTGGTGAAGCTCAACGAATGAAATTAGCCAGTGAGCTACACAAAAACTCAAATGGGAAGAACTTTTATATCCTTGATGAACCAACCACTGGATTGCATTCCGATGATATACTTAGATTATTGCAAGTATTAGACCGTTTAGTTGATGCCGGAAATACAGTAATAGTCATTGAGCATAATTTGGATGTGATAAAATCTGCCGATCATGTGATTGATTTAGGTCCTGAAGGCGGAGAAAACGGCGGGACGATCATTGCAACAGGAACTCCTGAGCAAATTGCGGCCAATCCAGATAGCTATACTGGTCAATATTTAAAAAAATTATTGTAAAATCAAAGATGAAAATCTAAAGAGATTGAGACATAAGCTATTTCTAGCGATGATTTGCGAAAATTAGACTCTCCTATTTTTGGTCATTCGTTCTTTTACGAGGATGTTCTACAAGATAGCAGGAGTAAGTTCTATTCGTTGTAAAATTTATCATTGCTGAGGTCTGTTGTTTCAGTCTCTTTTTTAATGAGCAGATTCGTTAGATATTCTTAAAAAAGATTCGAAAAGATACGCCAGGCGTGTTATAATAAAGGGAATGGAAAAGATGGAGCGAGGAGAGAAAAAAATGTCCGACAATTTAGATTTAGTTATTATTACTGGTATGAGCGGAGCAGGCAAGACTGTGGCAATCCAGAGTTTTGAAGATTTAGGTTATTTTTGTATAGATAATATGCCGCCTAATTTAATTCCTAAGTTTTGGGAATTAATCAAAGAATCCGGCAAAATTACGAAAATTGCTTTGGTAGTGGATCTGCGTTCAAGATCATTTTTTGAAGAAATTCAAGCTATGCTGGTAGAAATTGAAAATACTTCTTTTATTAATACCCGGGTGTTGTTTTTAGACGCTTCCGATAGTGAATTAGTTTCGCGCTATAAAGAAACTCGGCGTACTCATCCGCTAGCTATGGATGGGCTTATCACAGAAGGGATTAGAAAAGAAAGGGCCATATTAGAAGAATTAAAGGCAGATGCGTCAATTGTTATAGATACGACTAATATGTCACCAAGGCAGTTAAGAGAACGATTGAATGAAGAATTCCGTAGTTCAAATGATACAGGTTTTCGGATCGAAATGGTTTCATTTGGCTTTAAATACGGTTTACCGATCGATGCTGATATCGTGATGGACGTACGCTTTTTACCTAATCCTCATTATATTGCTGAACTACGACCACTAACTGGTTTAGAAAAGCCGGTTTATGACTATGTGATGAATTTTTCTGCAACTGAAAGTTTTTATCAACAATTCTTATCTTTATTGCAAACCATTATGCCGGGTTATGTGGAAGAAGGTAAGAGTAACTTGTTAGTTGCTATTGGTTGTACTGGAGGACAACATCGTTCGGTTGCATTAACACAGCGGATTGGTCAGGTTTTATCGCAAGATTATAAAGTGAATATCACCCATCGTGATAAGGATAAACGGAAAGAGACGGTGAATCGCTCATGAGAATGAAAACGTATCGTATTAGACGTCCTAAAGTTGTCGTGATGGGCGGTGGCACTGGCTTACCGGTAATTTTAAAAAGTTTACGTAATCAAGGCGTTGATATCACAGCTGTTGTGACTGTTGCTGATGATGGCGGCAGCAGTGGGCAGCTGCGTGATTCAGTGACCTCGGTTACACCACCGGGAGATTTGCGTAACGTTTTAGTAGCTTTATCCGATATGCCCAAACTTTATTCTGATATTTTTCAGTATCGCTTTAAAGAAGAAGATAAATTTTTAGCGAATCACGCTTTAGGTAATTTAATTATTGCTGGTATGTCCGAAATGCGTGGTAGTACATATGAAGCCATTCAATTGTTATCTAAAATGATGCATGTTAAAGGCAATATCTATCCTTCTTCAGATGAACCACTTATTTTGCAGGCTGATTTTAAAGATGGGACAAGTGTGCGAGGGGAGTCTAAAATTGCGCTTGATCGTAAAACGATTGATCATGTTTCCGTTAGAAATCAAGCCAATGATGGCGAACCTAAAGCAGCCAAAAAGGTAGTTTCGTCCATTTTAGAAGCAGATATGATTGTTTTAGGACCAGGCAGTTTGTTTACTAGTATTTTACCTAATTTAATGATCTCAGAAATTGGCGAAGCAATGCTACAAACTCAGGCAGAAACCGTTTATATCTGCAATATTATGACGCAAAAAGGAGAAACCGAACGCTTTACTGATGCTGATCATGTGCGTGTGTTACATGAGCATTTGGGCCAGGCATTTACTGATACTGTTCTAGTTAATACCGAAAAAGTACCGGATGGCTACATGAATTTTGAAGTTTACGACGAGTACTTATTGCAGGTACAGCATGATTTTAAAGGTTTACGAAATTTAGGCTGCCGCGTCGTGTCTACCGATTTTCTAGAGCTAAGAGACGGTGGTGTTTTCCATGACGGTGACAAAGTGGCTGAAGAGTTGTTGCGAATTGTCTATGAAGCAAAAAATTGAGAATTATTTGGAAGGAGTACAATCATGTCTTTTGCCGCGGATGTAAAAAAAGAGCTGACCAGCCTAGAAGTTCATCGAGAGCATGCTAAAGCGGAACTTGCCGCATTGATTCGCATGAATGGGTCACTTAACCTGTTCAACCAACGGCTTGTTTTGAATATACAAACCGAAAATGCTGCAATCGCAAGACGAATTTACTCTTTATTGAAAGATCACTTTAATGTACGTAGCGAACTTTTGGTCAGGCGAAAAATGAAATTAAAGAAAAATAATGTGTATATTGTTCGCTTAAAACAAGATACAAAACGTGTTTTAGATGAGTTGAGTATTATGGATGGCGGTTTTAATAATCAAGTAAGCGATGATATTATGGGAAACACACAGAAGATGCGTTCTTATTTACGAGGTGCTTTTATGGCTACAGGATCGATTAATAACCCGGAAACCAGCCGCTATCATTTAGAAATTTATTCTATTTATGAAACGCACAATCAAGATATCTGTAAGATGTTAAATTACTATGGCTTGAATGCACGGACGTTAGAAAGAAGAAATGGTTATATTTCTTATTTAAAAGGCGCGGAGCACATCGCTAATTTTCTAACTTTAATTGGAGCAACGAATTCTATGCTTAAGTTTGAAGATGTACGAATTGTTCGTGATATGAGAAATTCAGTGAATCGTTTGGTTAATTGCGAAACAGCGAATATGAATAAAACGATTGATGCTGCTTCAAAACAAATTCAAAATATCCAATTTATTGAAGATCGCGTCGGGTTAAAAGCTCTGCCAGATAAATTACAAGAAATTGCTGAGTTACGTTTGGCACATCCAGAGATTAGTTTAAAAGAACTAGGAGAGATGTTACCTACAGGTGCAATTTCTAAATCCGGCATTAACCATCGCATTCGCAAAATCAACGAATTTGCGGATAAGTTAAAAGAAAATGTAGGATAAAAAAATAAAGCTGGGACAAAAGTCTCCAGCAGTGATGACTTTTTCGTGCATCATTGTTGAAGACAATTGGTGTCCCAGCTTTTTTAGTTATTCATTAATGTAATCAATTAATGTTTCACGTTCAATGTTTTCATCAAAAATGTAATCCCCTAGAATCACTGTAGGGACTAGGGTGATATTTACTCGTTGTGTTTCTTCCACAATTTCTTCAGCAATGTCTAAGTGACTGTGTTCAGTTAAACCAAGTTCATTTCTAGCGTAATCAGCTACTTCTTGTAAGGATAAATCGCCCCACTCGTCTTGAGAATCAAAAATACGCGTAATATCTTCTAATGCTTGTTTTGGATCATCATCTGTAACAAAACGGTGCATTACATTTCCACGTTGCAAGGATTCTTTGGTGTGATCCAGCAGTTTTATGACACGGTTTACCTTGCCGTCAGCGACAGCTTTTTCTAGTGTATCTTTTGATTCTGTAAACCATTGTTTGCAAAAAGGACAACGTAAATTAATAAATTCAACAATCGTTTTAGGCGCCTTGTTTCCAATGTGAATGCCATATTTAGTGTTGACTTCTTCTCCTTTGATAACTGAGATATCCATACGAGTATTCCTCCTTCATTTCTTCCAGTGTAACGTTTTTTTAGGTGAATGTGAATTAATTTGGTTGTTTTAGATAAATGAAATTTTATCTTTTTTTGAAAAAATAATTAGGAAATGACTTTTTTATCAACAACGGAAAAAAGCTATGCTATACTATATGAGGAGAAGTAGTCTTAAAGTAAAGGAAGGCTTTATATGTCGTTTAACATTGCAGAACTTTTTGATTTAGAGTATTGGAGACAGTTATTATCTGTAGATGTTTTTTCTGTTCCCTTTTTTATCAATATTTTAGATATCTTAGTGGTTTGGTATCTGGTTTATAAATTGATACAAATGGTTCAAGGGACAAAAGCGATCCAGCTATTCAAAGGCGTTGTAATGTTTATTGCTATTCGTTTCTTAGCAGAAGTTATTGGGCTTCATACATTGTCGTGGCTGATGGATCAGGTAATTACCTACGGTGTTATTGCTGCTATTGTTATTTTTCAGCCGGAAATTCGGCGAGGACTGGAACATTTAGGACGAACCACTATTTTCAGTCAAACTAAAACTGAGGAAGCTCAAGGCGAAACGATGATTCAGGCCTTTGATAAAGCGATCCAGTATATGTCCAAACGTAAAATCGGTGCGTTAGTAACGATTGAACGAACAACAGGCTTAGAAGAATATATTGAAACAGGGATTACGCTTGATGCGGATATCACTGGAGAACTTTTAATCAATATTTTTATCCCCAATACGCCGCTGCACGATGGCGCAGTGATTGTCAGAAATGGAAAAATTGCCGTATCTAGCGCCTATTTACCTTTATCTGATAGTAATCGAATTTCTAAAGAGTATGGGACCCGACACCGGGCAGCAGTTGGCGTCGCCGAAGTTAGTGACGCATTGACCATTGTAGTCTCTGAAGAAACAGGCGGCGTGAGTTTGACTTTGAATAATCGTTTATATTCTGAACTAAGCCAAGAAGAGTATTTGAAGATGCTCAGAGATACGTTAATTGTAGAAAATACGGATAAAAATGGGAAGAAAAAGAATGTTTTCAGAAATCTTTTAGATGAATTGAATAAATTGAGTAAAGGAGGAAAATGATGCTTAGGAAAAAGAAGAAAAGCAACATTATCTATGGCCTCTTAGCTCTGTTTTTCAGTTTAGTCCTTTTTTTCAATGCTAATGGTTCTAATTTTCAAAGTAACATTGCTTCTTCAGAAACTTTCGATGAAACAGTTCAAGATGTACCTGTCTCAATTGATTATGATTCTGATGAATATTATATTCAAGGGTACGAAGACACGGTGGATGTAACATTAAGTGGCGTTAACCGGGTTCAATTAAATGCAGAAGCGAATGAAGAAACAAGAAACTTTGAAGTTGTTGCTGATTTAACTGACTTAGAAGAAGGTACCCATGACGTTCCGTTAGAAGTAGAAAATCTAAGTAATAGCGTGGATGCACAGGTAGAACCGGATACTCTAACGGTAACTATCGAAAAAAAAGTAACTAAAAACTTTCAAATTGACCCACAAGATTTTGAAGACAATCTGCAAGATGGCTTTGAGTTAGAGGACGCAACTGTTACACCCCAAGAAGTAGAAGTTACTTCAGGGGAACAAACGATGGAAGAAATTGCAAATGTCATTATTTCTTCTGATTTAGATACGATTAATGAGAGCATTTCGGACAGTTTTCCCTTACAAGCCGTAAATGAAAACGGGGAAGAGTTATCAGCAAGTCTGAGTCCGCAAACAGCAGAAGTGCAATTAGATGTTTCAGCTCCTGATAAGGAAGTTAGCTTAACTCCTACACAAACAGGTGACGCTGCTGATGGGATTTCTGACTTTGATTTTCAATTAAGTGAAAATAGTGCTACAATTACCGGGGCGCAAGATTTATTAGATGATGTAGATTCTCTTGAAGTTCCGGTGGACGTGACAGATATTACTGAGCCAACGACTAGAAATGTCAATGTCCAAGCTCCTGCTCAGCTGCGTTCTGATGTTGATACGGTAACTGTTAATATTACTCCCGTATTTGAGAACTCGGATACAGGTACTGGAGAAAACGGTGGAGCAGATACAGGCACGCAACCTTCAGCAGATGAAGGTAATGAAAATACAGAAAATACAGAAACAGAGGAGACTAACACAGCAACAGATGAGGATGCAAGTCCTCCTGTTGAAGAGGAAACAACCACAGAAGAAACTCAGGAACCCACAGAAGAAACACAAGAACAGACAGAAGCAACCCAGCAACAGCAAGATTCAGCAGATGAAGAAGTAGGCGCTCAAGAAAACGAAGAAGAAACAGAAAGGTAAGTTGATTATGGGAAAATATTTTGGTACTGATGGTGTCAGAGGAGTCGCAAATAAAGAACTGACGCCAGAATTAGCATTTAAACTAGGTCGTTGTGGTGGTTATGTATTAAGTCGACATGAAGATGAAAAAGAACAGCCAAAGGTATTGGTAGGACGAGACACTCGTATGTCCGGTCAATTATTAGAAAATGCTTTGGTTGCTGGCTTACTCTCGGTAGGAATCGAGGTCTTTCAGCTAGGTGTGATTTCAACTCCCGGCGTTGCGTATTTAACCCGTATCCAAAAGGCAAGTTCTGGTGTAATGATTTCTGCTTCACATAATCCAGCAGAAGACAACGGGATTAAGTTTTTTGGTAATGACGGTTTCAAGTTAGCAGATGAAAAAGAAGCAGAAATCGAAGCTTTACTTGATGCTAAAGAAGACGAACTCCCACGTCCTTCTGCTGATGGGCTAGGCTCTTTGGAAGAATTTCCTGAAGGGTTATTAAAATATTCGCAATTCTTACAACAAACAATTTCGGATGATCTATCTGGCCTTACGGTCTGCATTGATGCTGCTAACGGAGCAACAGCTTCTACGGTTAATCGTTTATTTGCTGATTTGGAAACAGATTTTTATACCATGGGCACTTCACCTAATGGAACAAATATTAATGATGGCGTGGGGTCAACCCATCCTGAAAAATTAGCTGAATTTGTGGTGGAAAAACAAGCTGATGCAGGTATTGCTTTTGATGGCGACGGAGATCGGGTAATTGCAGTCGATGAAAACGGACAAATTGTTGATGGCGATAAAATTATGTACATCTGTGCTAAGTATTTAGCAGAAAATGATTTGCTGAAAAAGAACACGATTGTCACCACAGTGATGAGCAATCTAGGTTTTCATAAAGCAGTGGAAGCTGCTGGTTTGAATGATGTTGTGACCAAAGTTGGCGACCGTTACGTGGTCGAAGAAATGCGTAAAAATGGTTATAATTTTGGTGGCGAACAATCAGGTCATATGGTGTTTTTCGATTTGAACACTACTGGAGATGGCATGCTTTCAGGCATCCAACTTCTCAATATTATGAAACAAACAGGCAAAAAACTTTCTGAATTAGCAGCTAATGTAACGATTTATCCGCAGAAATTAGTTAACATTCGCGTTTCCGATAAATATGGAGCGATGGACGTTCCAGCAATCAAAGCAGTCATTGAAGAAACTGAAGCTAAGTTGGGCGATGAAGGACGTATTTTAGTTAGAGCTTCTGGTACAGAGCCTTTGCTACGTATTATGGCAGAAGCGCCTACGGATGAAGAAGTTGACTATTACGTCAATAAAATTGCGGATGTTGTCCGCGAACAAATTGGGTTAGATGAATAAGAAAAACGATCGATCTTTTTTGGATCGATCGTTTTTCTTATCCTTTGTCAAAATAGGCAAACATGTGTCATAATACTTCTTAGTAAGGAAAGGAGGTAATGATAAAATGAACGGAAAAAAATCTATTAATTGGGGCGGACTTATCTTAGGTATCTTATTTATTTTGATTTCCTTATTATCATTTGGTAATCCAGGTGGTAGCTTATCGGCAGTTGTGATTCTTTTTGCGATCCTGGCTGTTATTAATGGTATTTTTAGTATTATTATTCGTAATCAAATTAAAAATATGACTGGATTTCGTGCAACGGCATTTCTAGTATTAGGGATTGTTGAGCTGATTCTCGGTATTGTTTTAATGTTTAATCTTAGCGCTGGCATTATTGCGATAACTTATATTTTTGCTATTTGGTTTATTGCTGATTCTATTCGAAACTTGTTCGTCTTAGACCATGTTCGAACATTCGGTAGTGGACACTATTGGCTTACTTTATTCTTAAACTTGATTGGAATTTTAGTTGGCTTTATGCTATTCTTCGATCCGATTGTATCAGCACTTACGATCTCATTTTTAGTTGGCTTTTATTTTATGCTGATTGGCATATTCTACATTATCAATTCTTTAGATCATTAATTTCACTGAAGGTAATAAAATCTCTGGACTGTCCATTGGATGAAATGTTCAGAGGTTTTTTTGTGCTTATATTGGAGGGACATCAGCAAAGTAGCCACCAATATGAAATGTATTGGAGGGACATCAGCAAAGTAAGCACCAATATGAAATGTATTGGAGGGACATCAGCAAAGTAAGCACCAATATGAAATGTATTGGAGGGACATCAGCGAAGTAGCCACCAATATGAAATGTATTGGAGGGACATCAGCAAAGTAAGCACCAATATAAAATGTATTGGAGGGACATCGACAAAGTAAGCACCAATATAAAATGTATTGGAGGGACATCGACAAAGTAAGCACCAATATAAAATGTATTGGAGGGACATCGACAAAGTAGCCACCGCACAATAGTCAAATTTTGTGTATTTACTTTATTTAATTAAGATCCATAAACAGTTTTTGCAAAAACGATGAATAGCAATAGCTTTGCTTTTGTGTAAAAATGTCTGGTTTAGTGGTTTCTCTTTGTAGATGACACTGTATTCTGATAAAATAGGGTAAAGGAACTTATAAGGGTGGTGTGTGTATCATGACAGTTTTTACGTTACTATTTGTTGCTTTTACGACTGTCTTATATCTTTTCTTGTTTTTAGTCAGAAAAGAATTAATTTTTACTGCCAAACACCAGTCACTTTTCTCACTCATTTTTCCAATTTTATTTGGCATTTTTGCCGGAAGCTTATTTATAACAACAGGAACTTTGGATGAAATAATAAGAGGAATTGCGGTTGGCTTAGCGATTGTCAGTTATGCTGTTAATGGCAGAGGAATTGCCGACGATCGGTTTGTCATTCACCCTTTAGATAATCGAGGGATTAAATTTGATGAAGTTGATCGAGTGGTACTATTTCGAGACGAAAAGAAAAATGAAGTAAAGATGAACTTTTTTAAATTTGGTTTGCGTGGACCGTTAATGAAATTTAGTACACCAATGGATGAATTAGTTAAATTTCTATCAAAACATTTAAAAGAAGGTACCCCTATTGATGTGGTAATGGAACCCAATGAATAGAAAAGTACAGCTTAACCGTCGATCGGTTCAAGCTGTACTTTTTATCAATATTACTGTTATTTGAATACTTTGAAACGTTCGTCATCAGCTAAGAAGACTTTTTCGCCGGCCTGTCCTTCTGGAGAACCGAAAACAAGTTGGGAGCGTAAGCGCCAGTTAGAAGGTACATCCCATTCATTAGCGACTGCTTCATCAATGACTGGATTATAATGTTGCAAGTTAGCGCCAATACCGGCTTCAGCTAAAGTAGTCCAGGTATTTGCTGTAGCGATTCCATTGGCTTGTTCGGCCCAAGCAGGAAAGTTGTCAGCATACAAAGTAAATTGTTCTTGTAATTGTTTTGTTGTATCGACATCGTTGAAAAACATCGCTGTGCCCAGGCCTGCTTTAAAACCAGCTAATTTTTGTTTGGTATTTTCAAATGCTTCTGCTGGTGTTAGCGGCTCTAATGCTTGTTCGGTTAATTCCCATAGTTTTTCATGAGCGTCACCAAAAAGGGTGATGATCCGTGGTTCTTGTGCATTAAAAGCACTAGGGCTTTGTTTTACTGCTTCTTTAATCAAATCCATAATTTCTGTTTCTGATAAAAAGGTGTTACGGCCTAACGAATAAATTGAACGACGATTTTTAATCGTATTTAAAAAATTTGTCATGAAAAAGTTTCCGCCTTTATTTGTATTTTTTTGTTACAAAAGAAAGTATAACCTCTTACTAAAAGTTAGTAAAGGGGAATGCTTACTTTTTTTGCATAATATTAAATTTGTCATTATTCGTGTGTTAAACTATTAGCTGTATATGTTATTATAAATGAATTATACATATGAAAATTAAGCGAAAAGGAGGGATAACTTTGAGTTTACAATTTATAACAGGCGATGGCAGCTGTAATCATGAAAAAGCACTTTTAGATGTTGCCTGTGATTGGTTGGCAAAAGACCACAAAGAAGTCTTTTTTTTAGTACCTAACTATAATAAATTTGAACGTGAGCAAGAAATTTTATCGCAATTGAAACATAGACAGGCAACGGATCATTTTAGCACGATTCGTGGGCAAGTCTATAGTTTTAATCGTTTAGCGTGGTACTTTTTACAAGATAGCGGACAGATAAACGGTCAAACTATTTCTGATACAGGTTCAGCTATGATTATGCGTAAAGTCTTGACTGCCTTAGTAGACCAGTTAGTTATTTTTCGCGGAGAAATTAATAAAGAAGGTTTTATTGCGAAATTACTTGAACTCTACCAGGAGTTTCAATTAGGAAATATTGCGCTTGATAAGCTTGAATTTTCTCCTACTGATAAAACAACAAGTAAAGCTCAAGATTTTGAATTGAAAATGTATGAAATTAAATTAATTTTTGCAGCTTACGAAGAAGAATTGATAAAAAGAAACTTGCAAGTAGAACAGCCGCTTCCAACGCTAACTAATTTTTTAGCTAATGAAGACCTGCAAGACAAAGCACAGTTGGGACAAAAACTTTTTGTAGTTACTGGCTTTTCTAATTTCAGCATGCAAGAGCAAGAACTTTTAAAAGTTTTATTTACAAAAAGTCAGGTCTGTATTGATCTATATATTGATTCTATTTATGCTGATAATGGGCCTTTAGATTTATTTTTTGATACTAAACAAACGTACCATCTTTTAAAAAACTTTGCACAAAATCAACAAGTTCATGTGTCATTTGATAAAAAAGCGCCACGACTGACGCAAGCATCTGCTAGTTATTTGGAACTAGAACGTTGTTTTAAACAAACTAGCATGGGAAGATACGAACAATCAGGTAATTTGAGTGACTATATACAAATCTGGAAAGCAGAAAATCCCGAAGAAGAACTGCGGCAAGTTGCTACTGAAATTCGCCGATTAGTCACCGATTCTTTTGCTGGTGGAAAACAACCACTTTATTATCGGGACATTCAGCTATTGACTTTGGATCCAGAGCTTTATTATTCATTTATCCCTTCTGTTTTTGAAGAGTCTGGTATTCCTTTTTATTTAGACCAAGATCGTAAAATGGAACAGCATCCGCTAGTCGAGTTTATTCACGCATTATTTGCCTTAGATAACTATTATTATCGCATGTCCGATGTATTTCGCTTTTTGCGGACGGAGTTGTACATACCCAATAGTTTACAAGAAGAAACGCAAGATTGGCAAAAAGCTCGTGACACTTTTCGTTGGATGGTTGATTTGACTGAAAATGAAGCTTTAGCCCATAACTTCCATGGAACTGACTGGACACAAAAAGAAGACTGGAAATTGTTTAACTTTGACTTTGAAAAAGAAGAGATGAAAGATACACAAAATACAGAAGCACTTACTAATCAAGTTAGAAATGATTTCCGTAATGATATTGTTCGTTTTTTTACTCAGATAAAAAAGGCTCAGACGACAAGAGATGCGATTATTGTATTTTATGAATTTTTACAAAAAGTGGGCGTCGAAAAACAATTAGTTCATTGGCGGGAGCAAGAGATCGAATGGGGAAATTTAGAACAGGCTCGTGACCACGAACAAACATGGGCAGCTTTAATTGATTTGTTAGATGAGTTTGTTGAAATTTATGGTGCAGACGTTTTTGATTTTGAGCTTTTTAAGGAAATACTATCTAGTGGCTTAGAAAACTTTACCTTTGGAAAGATTCCCACAGCAATTGACCAGGTACAAATTAATCCACTTGATTTAACGCGTCCTTTGCAAGCGAAAGTTACATTTGCGATCGGGTTAGATGAAGCTAGTTTTCCTCGTACTGTAGAGAATAAAAGCTTGATTTCTACAGAAGAAAGACAACAATTAAATGAGAGTCTGCAGGAAGGTCAATATTTAAAAGACCAAGCCGAAGAAACCATTCGCAAAGAACCATTTGTAGCCTACAATATGCTATTATCGGCTTCTGAAAAGTTGTATTTGAGTTATCCTAAAAATGCAGATTCAAAACAAAATATTAAGATGTCTCCTTATCTTGCTCGTATTTTAAATTGGACTGATCTTCACTTGCAGGATCGTTGTAGTTTAGATTTAACTTGTGATCCACGACATTATGTTGCAACTTATAAGGGATTGATTCGCCAGTTAAATAGTTTGTATCGACAAGCCCAAGAAGAAAAAAAGACGTTGCCGGCAGTATGGCAATCATTAAAAGATCTACTTTTAACTTCTGACTATCAATCTTTGGCACATCGAGTATTAGAAAGTCAAGTTCATCGCAACGTTCCTGTAAATATCTCGCCTGATTTGGCTGAACAGTTGTACGGGAAAGACATATACAGCTCGATTTCTCAAATAGAAACATTTTATGACTATCAGTATGACTATTTTCTTAAATTTGGTTTGGGCTTAAAAGAACGAGAAATCTATGGTTTAAATTCAGCTCTGACTGGCGAGATTTTCCATGAGGCTCTAGATAGTTTCTTAAAAGCCGTTTTTCAAGACAATCTCTCGCTGACCCAAATGTCAGAAGAGCAGCGCCATTTTTTGATTGAGCGTGTTTTGGAAAATATGTTTGGGCAAGAACGTTATGCCTTTATGACAGGAAACGCTCGTATGAGTTTTATCCGTTATCGCTTAGGAAAAACCATCCAAAGAGTTTCTTGGGGCTTAAAAAAACAAGCTGAAAAAACACAATTGACTCCGGTTCAGACTGAAGTTTTATTTGGCGAGATCGCGGGTAACAAAGGGATTCCAGGCTTACAGATCCCGTTATCAAATGGCGGAAATCTTTATTTAAGAGGTAAAATTGATCGTATCGATACCACTACGATTGCTGGAAAACCTTGGCTTGCGGTCGTTGATTATAAATCAAGTGCACATCAGTTTGATATTACAGATAGCTACTATGGTCTTGCTATGCAGTTACTTACCTATCTAGACATCGCTTTAAAAGACGCTGTTGAGCTTATTGGACGAAGCGATGTAAATGGTGCTGGAGCGTATTATTTCCAAGTGTATGATCCTGTTATGGATCCTAAAAAAGCTAACGAAAAGGAACGCTTAAAACAATACAAATACGATGGCCTTTTTGCTGATGATCCTGAAGTGTTTGAAGCGTTCGATGAAACCTTAGATAAATCTCAGCATTCATTAGTCTTTCCAATTCAAAAAGATAAGAATGAACAGTTAAAAATATCGGCTAGAAGTAAAGAAAAATTTTATACAACTGAGGAAATGAATGCGTTGATGACGCATAATCGTAAAAAACTAAAAGAAGCTGCAGAAAGGATACTTGCAGGCGAAATTAAGATGAATCCTTCTTATAAGATGAAAAATAAACGACGAGCAACCCAATATTCGCCATTTCGAAGTATTTCAGTTTTTGATCCGATGTTAGAAGAAAATGATTATCATCGCATCCATCCATTAACAAAAGAAGAAATTATGAAACGTTTGAAGGAGGAAGACGATGACTAATATTCCTTTAAAACCCCAAAATGAAACATTTACCGATAAACAATGGCAAGCGGTCTTTGATACCGGTGATAATTTACTTGTATCGGCATCAGCAGGATCTGGGAAAACAACGGTCCTAGTCCGTCGAGTGATTGAAAAATTAAAGAACGGCAGCAACATCGACGAACTATTGATTGTTACTTTTACCGAAGCAGCAGCACGTGAAATGAAAGAACGAATTCAAAATGCGCTGCAAGATGCTATTAATAAAGAAAGCGAGCAACAACGGCGCAATCATTTTGTTAAGCAATTAACGCTTTTACCTAGAGCACAGATTTCTACGCTGCACGCATTTTGTCTAACTGTAATCCGACGTTTTTATTTTTTAATTGACTTGGATCCTGTATTTCGCATGCTGACTGATGATACCGAAAGATTATTGTTAAAAGAAGAGGTTTGGGAAGAATTACGGGATGACTACTTTGAGGCTTATGATGAAGAATTTTATCGTTTAGCTGAGAATTTTTCCAATGATCGCTCTGATGATGGCTTAACGAATTTAATCATGTCTTTGTATGATTTTGCTAAAGCAAATCCTGATCCGACTACTTGGCTAAATCAACTTAGCCAGAGCTACGATACCACACAAGGTTTAGCTGGAAATCAAATGTATCAAACGCAAGTCAAACCATTGATTTTAGCTAACTTGCAAACGGCTATCGGACAGCTGCAAGCTGCTTTAGAGATGGCACAAAGTTCCGAATTAATGGAAAAAGCAGAATTGGTGCTAACAAGTGACCTTGAACAAGCCAATCTTTTATGGAATTATGTCAATGAGGAAAATGTACAGCAGGCTTACGAACAATTGTCAAACTTTGATTTTAAGCGATATCCCACTTATAAAAAAGAAGACGCCAAAGAATTATCGAACGATTTTATCAAACCACGTCGTGATAGCGCTAAAGAGCTTATTAAAGAAACGGAATCATTTTTTGCTCAATCGCCTGAAAAAATGCTTGCCTTAATGGATCAAGCACAACCATTAGTCGAAAAAATGGGAGAAGTCACCTTAGCTTTTATTGAAAATTATCAAAAACGTAAACAAGCTAAAGGAGTACTAGATTTTAATGACCTTGAACATTTTGCTTTGGATATTTTACAAGGCGATGGTCAGGGAAGCGAGGCTTCGTCCTACTATCGTGACCGTTTTGAAGAAGTCTTAGTAGATGAATACCAAGATACCAACCGTTTGCAAGAAGCAATTCTCTTTTGGGTACGCCAACCTGAACCAACACAAGGCAACTTGTTTATGGTAGGCGACGTGAAACAATCGATTTATGCTTTTCGGTTGGCAGACCCGACTTTATTTGTTGATAAGTACCTAGCCTTTGCTCAAAAAGAGGGAGGACGGCGAATTGTTTTAGCCGAAAATTTTCGTTCTAGAAAAGAAGTGTTACAGTTTACAAATCTAGTTTTTGAGCAATTGATGGATGAAACGGTAGGACAGATTCCTTATGATGAAGCAGCGCAATTGGTAGCTGGCTTCCCAGCTTTTCCTGACAGCGAAGAATTTAGTACAGAATTACTTTTGTATGAAAAAGAGGTCGAAGATGATCCAACTGTTGTGGATGATAAAACTGAGGGAGAATTGTACCTGGTTGCTTTAAAAATCAAAGAATTAGTAGAAAATCGGTTTATGATCTATGATAAAAACCAAAAAGAAATGCGCCCAATCACCTATGATGATATTGTGTTGTTGACGCCGACGCGTAAAAATAACTTGGTGATCATGGATGTATTTAAGCAATTTCAAATCCCTTTGGAAGTCAATGATGCACAAAATTATTTTCAAGCAACCGAAGTACAAATTATGATTTCTTTGCTAGAAGTTATTGACAATCCTTACCAAGACATTCCTTTTGTGGCAGTTTTGCGGTCCCCCATAGTGGGGCTAAATGAAGAAGAACTGGCTATGATTCGCTTAGCGCAAAAAGACAGTTATTACTATGAAGCTTTTTTAGCTTATCTATCCGAAGATGATGAACTTGCTGCACGCTTGCATACCTTTAATGAGCAACTAACATCTTGGCGCGAGCTGGCTCGTAGGCGTTCAATTAGTGAGCTGATTTGGTCAATCTACCAAGAAACTGCTTATTTGGATTACGTCATCGGTTTAGCATCGGGCAGACAACGATATGCTAATTTAGTAGCCCTAGCACATCGAGCTGAGACTTATGAAAAGAGTAGTTTTAGAGGGTTGTATCAATTTATTCGTTTTATAGAAAAAATGCAGGAAAAGGATAAAGATTTAGCAGAACCACTTGCTTTATCGCAAGAAAATGCCGTAAAAGTTATGACAATTCATGCTAGTAAAGGGCTAGAATTCCCCGTGGTTTTTCTTTTGGATATGACTAAACAGTTTAACTATAGTGATTTTACTGCACGATTTATTTTTGAGGAACGCTTAGGTGCTGGTATTCAATATATTGACGAAGAACAAGTGCGCTATGATACTTTACCCTATCAAGCGATTAAACAACAACGAATTCAAAAGATGTTATCAGAAGAAATGCGCAAGTTATATGTTGCTTTGACTCGGGCAGAACAAAAGCTTTATTTGGTTGGTTCGTATAAAACCAAAGAAGAGGCGCTAAAAAATTGGCAAAAGGCCTTAGATCAAGAAAATTTAGTGCTAGATCCCGCTTTGCGCTTAAAAGGCAAAGGAAATTTAATGGATTGGGTCGGTATGACGTTGATGCGTCACCCAGATATGCAAAAAGTTTTCTCAGAAGCAACTGATAGCAAAAAAGTGGTTGATCACCCCACACATTTTGAAATTCATTGGAGTAATCAAACACAGTTGGAAGAAACTATACAAAAATATCAAACGTCGGTAAATGATATTCAGTCACTGAATCCTCCAGAAAAAGCTGAAGTAAGTGAGTTGCAACAACGTTTAGATTTTATCTATCCGATGGAAAAATCAACCAAGACTACAAGCTATCAGTCGGTTTCTGAGATGAAACGTTTGTATAATGACCCTGATGATCAGCAACTTAATAAAATATCCTGGCAAAGTACTTTAGAACAGCAAAAAGCCCAACACTATCGTTATGTGACTGAAGAATTGGCAAAACCTAAATTTATGCAACAAGAACAGATCGACCCGACAGTCATAGGCAGTGCAACGCACAGCTTGTTACAGTTGCTTCCATTAACATCGGCACCTACGCAGACGAGTATCCAACAAAAATTGGAAATGCTAGTGGCAAATCATCAAGTGGAAAGCCAAGTAGCGGAGAAAATGGATTTATCTGCTGTCTTATGGTTCTTTCAAACAGACTTAGGTCAAAAAATCCTAGCTGAACCTGACCGTGTTCGTAGAGAACAACCGTTTTCGATGTTAAAAGATGCGCGAGACGTATTTTTAGATTTTGATGAAGCAGATGCTGAATTACTAATCCATGGGATTGTAGATGGGTATATTGAATATGAAGACCACGTTATTTTATATGATTTCAAGACAGATCATGTGTATAATGCAAATAGTAAACAGCAAGTATTAGACAAATATATGGGCCAATTGCGGCTGTACCGCGAGGCTTTAGCTCAAGCCTTAAATAAACCTGTTACTCATACTTTCTTAGTGCTTTTAAATAGTAAAGAAATCATTGAGATGTTTACTACCTGAAGCAATTTTTAGGAAGAAAGCGACCTATTTATGTTATACTCGATAAAAGAGGTGAGGGCTTATGATGGAAGCCAAAGAAACAGCGTATACACTTTGCCCTAAATTTGAAAAAGCTTTCTCTATTTTAGGGAAAAAGTGGAACGGTCTGATTATTGACGTGTTATTGCAAGAGAAAACACAACGTTTTGTTGATATGGCACATAAAATTCCTATGTTAAGCGATCGTGTTTTGACCGAGCGTTTAAAAGAATTAGAAAAAGAAGGAATCGTTAGTAAATCAGAAGGACTCTATCAATTAACTGATAAAGGAATTGGATTAGAAGAAGTATTAGCTTCTGTTCGAAATTGGAGTCAGGATTGGGTGTCCGAAGAAGAATGTAATTTCAGCAATAACAGCTGTTGATTTATTCTTTATTATTTAGTAAACTAAAAACAATTGGATAGTAAAAAAGCGATAATAGAAAAGAGTAATTTGGTTGAAACAGTAAAAGGGAGAATTGCCATAGACTGAAAGCAATGACTGGATTCGAAAAGTGAAGTTCACTTCTGTAGCTTGCTTGTATATAGAGCCGGTAATGACTACCGTTAATTAATTAAGTGCGCGATAATTGTCGCGAATTAGGATGGTAACACGAGACCTCGTTCCTTTGTGGGAAATGAGGTCTTTTTTTGTTTAAAATTTAAGAGGAGGCAGCCAGATGTCTTTACAAGAACAATTAGAAACACTGGAAAAAGAAACACTGCAAAAAATCGATAACACGACGGATTTGACATCACTCAATCAAATCCGGGTACAAACATTGGGGAAAAAAGGACCTATTACTGAAGTTTTACGCGGCATGAAAGATTTAACGCCCGAAGAACGACCTAAAGTGGGCAGTTTTGCTAATCAAGTAAGAGATAAGCTAACCCAACAAATTGACGAAAAAAAGGCAGTCTTAGAAGCAGAAGCACTGGATCAAGCACTTGCTAAAGAAAGTATTGATGTTACTTTACCGGGCAGACAAGTTCCGCAAGGTACACGTCATATTCTGATCAAAATTATGGAAGAAATTGAAGATATTTTTGTCGGCATGGGGTACCAGGTAATTGAAGGCTATGAAGTTGAACAGGACCATTATAATTTTGAACGGATGAACATCCCTAAAAATCATCCTGCCCGTGATATGCAAGACACTTTTTATATTTCAGATGAATTATTAATCAGAACACATACTTCACCTGTTCAAGCTAGAACGATGGAAGCTCATGATTTTTCTAAAGGGCCACTACGAATGATTTCTCCTGGTAAAGTATTTCGTCGTGATACTGATGACGCTACGCATAGTCATCAATTCCACCAAATTGAAGGCCTTGTCGTCGATAAACATATAACGATGGGTGATTTAAAAGGAACTTTAGAAGAATTAATGAAGAAAATGTTTGGTGAAAATCGTGAAATTCGTTTACGTCCTAGCTATTTTCCTTTTACTGAACCTTCTGTTGAAGTCGATGTTTCTTGTTTTAAATGTGGGGGTAAGGGCTGCAATGTATGTAAAAATACCGGCTGGATTGAAATTTTAGGAGCCGGAATGGTACATCCTAATGTCTTAGAGATGTCGGGCATTGATCCTAAAGAATATACTGGATTTGCCTTTGGCTTGGGACCAGACCGGATTGCTATGCTACGTTATGGTGTGGACGATATTCGCAGCTTTTATTTAAACGATACTCGTTTTATTGATCAGTTCAAGGGGGAATAGTAAATGTTTGTTTCATATAAATGGTTAAATGAGCTGGTTGACGTGTCACATGTTACACCGCAAGCATTAGCCGATAAAATGTCATTGACGGGAATTGAAGTAGAAGGAATTTCTTATCCAAGTGATGGTTTGAAAAAAGTGGTAGTGGGGCACGTTGAATCTTGTGTAGCACACCCTGATTCTGATCATCTTTCGATTTGCCAAGTCGATGTGGGACAAGAAGAATTAACACAGATTGTTTGTGGCGCACCTAACATTAAAGCTGGAATCAATGTAATTGTTGCATTACCCAGTGCGCGAATTGCCGGCAATGTAAAAATTAAAAAAGGCAAAATGCGTGGACAAATTTCTAATGGTATGATTTGTTCATTACAAGAAATTGGCTATGAGGAAAGTGTTGTACCTAAGGAATATGCAGAAGGTATTTATTATTTACCAGAAGAAGCAGTACCTGGACAAGAGGTTTTTCCTTACTTAGAAATGGATGATGCCATTATTGAATTAGCTATTACACCTAATCGCGCAGATGCGATGAGCATGCGCGGAGTGGCTTTTGAAACTGGAGCAATTTATCGTGAGAAACCAGTATTTAAAAAGAAAGAATTAATAGAAACATCATCTAAAGCTAGCGATAAAATCAAAGTACATGTAAACGAAGAAAAAGATGCACCTAGTTACCAAATTCGACTGATTGAAAATGTTAAAATTAAAGCGAGTCCGCGCTGGTTACAAAACCGCTTAATGAATATTGGCATCCGCCCGATTAATAATGTCGTCGATGTGACCAACTACATACTGATGTATTACGGTCAACCACTGCATGCCTTTGATTATGATCGATTAAGCAATCAAGAAATCATGGTGCGTCGTGCACAAAAAGCAGAAGAGCTAGTGACTTTAGACGGTGAAACGCGTGCGCTTAATGAGGAAAATATTGTCATCACCGATGGACAACAACCGGTTGCCTTAGCTGGCGTAATGGGAGGGCTTGATTCGGAGATTACAGAGTCTACGACCACAGTCGCGCTAGAAGCTGCTTTATTTGACCCGGCAGCAGTTCGTCGGACTTCCCAGGAATTTAATTTACACAGTGAATCTTCTGCCCGCTTTGAAAAGGGCATCAATGTAGAAACGATTGATGAAGCTTGCGAACAAGCTTGTGCACTGATTGCTGAATTAACTGGTGGAAACGTATTACAAGGTGCGGTAAAAGCTGCTGAAGTACAAGCACAAGATACAGAAGTGAAAGTAACTTTACAACGCCTCAATGATTATTTAGGAACCAACTTAACTGTTGCTGAGGTCAATGATATTTTTACTGCCTTAGGTTTTGGTTATCATGAGCATGAAGGCAGTTATACTGTTGTGATACCCCCACGACGTTGGGATATCACCATTGAAGCAGATATTGTAGAAGAAGTAGCGCGTATTTATGGGTACAATAATTTACCATCAACTTTACCAAGCGGCGAAACAGTCGCAGGAACGCTAACACACGATCAGTTAAAAACGCGGAAAGTACGCACGTTACTAGAAGCTGCCGGTTTAAGTGAGGCAATCAGCTATGCATTAACCTCAGAACAAAAATCCCAGCAATTTACCACGGCAAGCTCTAAATTAACTCGTTTGGACTGGCCTATGTCAGCAGAACGGACCGTACTTCGATTGAATCTGGTCAGTGGTCTTTTAGATGATGTCGCTTATAATGTTGCCCGTAGAAATGAACAGGTAGCATTATATGAAGTTGGTCGTGTCTTTTACCAAGTCGATGATCCTAAGGCAGACTTGCCGCAAGAAATTAACCACGTGGCTTTTGTTTTGTCAGGTGAATGGACAACTCAAGACTGGCAAAGTAAAGGAGACCCCGTTGATTTTTATCAGGCAAAAGGCATTTTAGAAGAGCTATTTGCTGAATTGAATCTAGCTGACCAAGTAACCTATGAAAAAACGACTGACAGAACGGAAATGCATCCAGGAAGATGTGCTGAGGTTTTCTTGAACAAGCAAAGTGTTGGGTTTGTAGGTCAAGTTCACCCAACTATTACCAAACAATATGAGGTACCGGAAACTTATGCAGCTGAGCTGGATCTGGACACTATTTTAAGAACAAATTCTGAGTTTACTTACGTTCCAGTAACAAAATATCCTAAGGTAACACGAGATATTGCGTTAGTCATTGAAGAAAATATCGCAAACCAAACGATCGTTCAAACGATCGAAGAAGAAGCGGGTAAATTCTTGCAAGAGGTTTCCTTATTTGATGTATATCAAGGGGAAAATATTGAGACAGGATATAAATCAATGGCCTATCGTTTAACTTTTGTTAATCAGGAAGCTACCTTGACCGATGAACAAATCAATAAAGCAATGGAAAAAGTCGAAAAAGCTTTGACTGAAAAATTAACTGCCGCTATTCGTTAATGGAAAAAAATAAACTTTTGACGATGATAAGAATATTTTCAGTTAAATACTAAAAATAGCTTCAATTGAATACAAAAATTTCCGCTAAAGGGGATCATTCTCAACCCTTTATGCGGAAATTTTCTTTTTATTAATGGAAGTAATTAATGCCCATTGCTGTTTTTACTTCATCTAGCGTTTGAGCAGCAATTTTTTCGGCTGCTAAGCTGCCATCTTTTAAAAGATCCATGACATATTGCGGATCTTGGGCAAGTTCCTGGCGACGAGCACGTATTGGAGTGAGTACTTCGTCTAATACGTCAATTAGATAGCGTTTGATCTTTACGTCCCCTAAACCACCTTTTTGATATTGTTCTTTTAACTCTTGTACGTAAGCTTTATCTTGAGCAAAAACATCGAGATAAGTAAAGACCATATTCCCTTCGACTTTTCCTGGATCTTGGACATGGATATGGTTGGGGTCAGTATACATGCTCATTATTTTTTTATCCACAATATCCTTAGAATCGGCTAGATAAATACCATTGTTCAGAGATTTGCTCATTTTTCCATTCCCATCAATACCGGGCAAGCGTCCCAGACCTTTGTCAGGGATCACACCTTTGGGTTCAACTAAAACTTTTTGATAGGTTGAATTAAATGAATGTACGATTTCTTGTGTTTGTTCTACCATAGGTTTTTGGTCTTCACCTACTGGAACTAAATTGGCTTTAAAAGCAGTAATATCTGCAGCTTGCGAAACGGGATAAATGAAAAAGCCAGTAGGAACGCCTTCACCAAAACTCTTTTGTTCGATCTCGCTTTTTACAGTTGGATTGCGGCGCACGCGACCTACACTGACTAAATTCAAATAATACATTGTCAGTTCGGAAAGTTCAGGAATTTGTGATTGGATAAATAGGGTTGTTTTTTTAGGATCTAATCCTACAGCTAAATAATCAAGGGCCACTTCTAAGACATTTGAAGAAACTTTTTCGGGTGTTTTAGCGTTATCAGTTAAAGCCTGAATATCAGCAATCATAACAAATAAATTATTATTGGGATCATCTTGCATTTCTTTTCTGGTTTTTAAGGAGCCGACATAATGGCCTAAATGTAGTTTGCCTGTCGGCCGATCGCCTGTAAGAATTGTATTCACGTTGTTCACCTTTTCTAATTGTAGTCTATAGCAATCTTACCTTTTTTTTTCATAAGAAACAATCCTTAACTAGCTATCGGGAAAATTTTATACGATAGGTAACCTTACATGAAAATGTAAGAAACAAAGAATTTTCATCTATTCATTGAAAAAAAACTTTACAAAAAGGAATTCGTCAGATTATAATGTTGATTAGTTGTCTATTAGAAAAATCTTATCAATTTTAAATAATAAAAAGGAGTGTGAAAATATGTCAATGATTGAATTTAAAAACGTTGAAAAATATTTTGGTAATTTCCATGCTTTAAAAAACATTAATCTTACTTTTGAAAAAGGCGAAGTTGTAGTGGTGATTGGACCTTCTGGTTCCGGAAAAAGCACTCTTTTGCGCACGATCAATGGGCTAGAAACAATTTCTTCAGGCAGTCTTTTGATTAACGGACAAAATATTCGCAGCAAGGAAACAAAATTAACTAAGGTCAGAACGAATATTGGGATGGTTTTTCAGCATTTTAATTTATATCCTAATAAAACTGTGCTAGAAAACATTACGTTAGCACCTACCAAAGTGTTAAAAAGGAATGAAAAACAGGCCGATGAAGCAGCTGAAAGTTTGCTTGATCGGGTGGGGATGTTGGACAAAAAGGATGTTTATCCTTCCACTCTTTCCGGTGGACAACAGCAACGGGTAGCTATCGCTCGAGGATTGGCAATGCAGCCTGAAATGTTGCTTTTTGATGAACCGACTTCAGCGCTTGATCCAGAAATGATCGGCGATGTGTTAGATGTTATGAAAAAATTGGCTCGCGAAGGGATGTCAATGATCGTTGTTACGCACGAAATGAATTTCGCTAGAGATGTTGCCGATCGTGTCATCTTTATGGCCGATGGAGAGGTTTTAGAAGATAGTTATGATGTAGAAGGCTTCTTTGAAAAACCTCAAGAAGTTCGGGCACAAAAATTCATTAGTAAAGTTGTAAACCACTAATTATTATTTCTAAACAGTAGGTAAGCTTAGATAGTATTTAACAACTAAAAAGGCTAACCGATAAAGGAGGAAAAGCAATGAGCAGGAAAAAGTTATTTTCCTTTTTGACCCTTTTAATTGCCGTAATTACACTGTCTGCTTGTAAGTCTGAAAGCATTGCAGATCGAGACGTATTAGAAACGAGCGAAGATTCAAATGAAATTATTTGGGGCGTAAAAAATGATACTCGTTTATTTGGTTTGATGGATATTTCATCACAAGAAGTAAAAGGCTTTGATATCGATATGGCAAAAGCTATTACCGAAAAAATCCTGGGTCGTGATGGACAAGCAACATTTGTTGAAGTAACGTCGAAAACACGGATTCCTTTATTAAAAAACGGCAATATCAACGCTATTATTGCAACCATGACCATTTCTGAGGAACGCAGAAAAGAAGTTGATTTTTCTGATGTTTATTTCGATGCTGGTCAGTCCCTTTTAGTTGAAAAGGGAAGTCCTATCACAGATGTTGAATCGATTGAACCGGGGATGACAATTTTAGCAGTTAAAGGTTCCACCTCTACAGAAAATATTCGCGAACATTCTCCTGAAGCAAATGTTATAGAATTAGAAAACTATGCAGAAGCTTTTACAGCACTACAAGCTGGCCAAGGAGACGCTATGACAACGGATAATGCAATTTTATTAGGAATGGCAAGTGAAAACCCTAATTATGAGTTAGTCGGAGGTACTTTCACTAATGAACCTTATGGAATTGCTGTGGATAAAAACCAAGAAAACTTTTTAAATGCAATAAACGACGCATTAAAAGAAATGCATGAAGATGGGACTTACGATGAGCTCTATGAAAAATGGTTCCCAGACGATGATGAGGGTAGAGTCAGTGAATAAGGAGGGGAAGAGATGTTAACTTTATTTCAAAACTACTCGGGAATGTTTTTTGACGGATTTAAAATTACGATATTATCCAGTGTAATTGCCTTATTCTTTAGTCTTGTTATTGGTACCTTGATGGCGATTTTTCAACTTTCTTCGAATAAGGTCGTTAAAGGGATAGCAAGAGCTTATGTAGAATTTTTCCGTAACATTCCTTTATTAATTATAGCCATGTTTTTTTATGTGGTTTTACCTATGTATGGTTTACCCTTCACAGGTTTTCAAGCAGGGACAATTGGTTTGACGATTTATACTTCTGCCTTTATTGCTGAAACAGTACGTTCAGGGATACAGACAGTGCCTAAAGGACAGACAGAAGCTGCTTTGTCTTCAGGATTTACTTATGTGCAAACTATGCGCTATATTATTTTGCCCCAGGCTTTTAAAATTGTGATTCCACCTTTGGGAGGACAATTTATCAATTTGATTAAAAACTCGTCGATACTTGCGATTGTTGCTGGTCTTGATTTGATGTATCAAGGTGACTTGATTGCAAGTGCAACGTTTATCACATTCGATACTTATATTATTGTTGGTATCTTTTATTTGATTTTGACATTACCGTTATCTTATCTGATGAGTTATCTAGAAAAACGTTTGAATGTCTAGTTTAGGAAGGAGAGAAGCAGCATATGGATTTTGTAGGAGCATTTTCATTCGATAATCTGCGGTTTTTATTAGATGGCTTGCAGGTCACTGTTTCGGTATCAGCAATATCGATTGTACTTAGTTTTTTAATTGGTGCATTGGCTGGTACATTACGTTTTTCAGATATCCCTGTTTTTTCTAAAATACTAGGCTTAATTATTGATGTCATTCGTAACTTACCCTTATTATTGATTATTTTCTTTACTTATTTTGCTTTACCGCAAATAGGGATTCGCTTTGATATCTTTTGGTCAGCAGTGGTGGCTTTAACTATTTTTGAATCCGCCATGCTTTCTGAAATTTTCCGAGCTGGTTTAAATGCAGTACCAAAGGGTCAAGTCGAAGCTGGACTTTCCACCGGCTTAAGTTATATACAAACAATGGTAATCATTATTATTCCGCAAGCATTTCGTTCAATGATACCAGCGATTATCAGTCAATTAATTTCTTTAGTGAAGGACTCTTCTTTAGCAATCATTATTTCGTTACCAGAGTTGACCCATCACGCAAGAATTATTTACGGACAAGATACAAATTACGTTTTGCCCATGTTTGTAGCTATGACAGCTAGTTATTTTGTGATTTGTTATTTACTCAAGTTTCGCACACCAAATCTGGGAGATAAGCCTTGATATAACGGGGCAGAGTATCCACCCAGTGTTGGAGTTGACTTGTAATAAAATCTTGTAATTGGCTTCCTGATTCTTCACTTACCGCTTGAATAATATGTACTAATTCGATAAGAGCAGCGGACCAATCGAGTTCTTTTATTTGATCGCCCAGTTCATAAAATAAGCCACCTAAGGTCCGCTCATCATTGGCACAGCGCTGCTGCCAGCTTAATAAAATATACCGTGTGAACACAATGGTGGTGTGACAAATTAAGGCTTGATAATGTCGCGTTTGTGTTTCTTTAGTCAGATGAAGCAATGATTTCGATGCCTTAAAAAATGTCTCGATGTCCCATCTCGCCGAGTATGTTTTGACCATTTCTTGGGAAGATAAATCCAGATCATCGGTCATAATCGCCAACCAAGCACTTTTCTTATTGTGATTTTTGACAAAAACGATTTTCACGGGATTTTTGCCGGAGCTTGGTTTCACCACAATCGAGGAAATAATCGCTTCTTGTGTATATTCTTTCGTAGATTTGGCATAAAGTTCTTCCAGCTTGTATAAACGTTGATGAAAAAGGTATTTGGTTTTTCCATTTTTCACCATCCCAATGGTGTGAATCCCCATATCGTGTAATTGGTCTATCATTTTAGGGGAAGTAAACCATTTATCCATCAACACATGGGTGGCGTAAATCCCTTGGTTCAAGGCGCGTTGAACCATCTCAAGTGCCACTTCGGGCATTTTACGACTTGATTCGTTGAATCGTTTGGCTCCTACGGTTCGTTGATCTTTTTCTGCTATTGTTTGGTTCACTTTTTTCTTACCGGATAGTAACCCGAAATCAATCGGAATGAAAGAATAGCCATCGGAGAACCCTAAAGTAAGCATACGATACCCTTTGTATCCTTGTTTGAGCGCATGATCCCAAAGACGAGCTAAGCCTGGTACCTCTTGGCTTCGATTACGATAAAACGTCGAATCATCCAAGATCAACGTCCGAATATGGGTTTTCGTATCCGTTAAAGAATGGAGCTTTTCGATGACAGACGCACTAAACCGAAGTAAAAACAGACGCCAGTTGTTATGGGGATTGTTCATCCATCGATACACGGTATCTTTTTTCATGTATTGGTCGCTTTCCCGCCCACTGAGAACTTGGTTTAAGGATTTTCCTTTAAAGACGAGGCTAAAGAGAAAAGTGAATAGAATAGCCACCGAATACCCTTTTTGCTTTTCCATATGGGCTTGTTTTAAAAATTGCGTGACTTTTAATTCAGAAAAAAGGGCTTTTATTTCATTCGGTAATTGATTTTTAATAGCTTTTAAGTGTACCATAAAGGCAAGAACTCCTTTGTTTTTGGTTTGTGGTTAAATCAATTATAAAACAAAAGGAGTTCTTTTTGTATAAAAAGGTAGGCAGTCAATATCAGGACTTTTTTCGACCTAAGAGTTGATAAGACCGTTGTTTAATATCATTTTACATGTGCGAAACTTGAGTTATTTACTTTCATTATTGTCTAGATATTTGGAAAACAAACGATACAAATATTAAAGCAAAAACCCATCTTTTATAGATGGGTTTTTTTGTTTAAAGCTTGAAAAGTTTTGGAAAAAAGTACACAATAAATAAATGGAAATGTTTAAAGAAAATAGAGGATGACAATTATGAATGATCAGCCAATTGGTTTTATTGATTCGGGAGTTGGAGGATTAACCGTTGTAAAAGAAGCGATGAAACAATTGCCGAATGAAAATTTTATTTATCTGGGAGATACAGCACGTTGCCCTTATGGACCAAGACCTAAAGAACAAGTAGTCCAATTCACTTGGGAAATGACCCATTTTTTACAAGAAAAAAAGATCAAAATGCTGGTGATCGCTTGTAATACAGCTACAGCTGTTGCTTTAGATTCCATTAAAGAGCAACTAGGAATTCCGGTAGTAGGCGTTATAATGCCAGGGACTAGAGCGGCAGTTAAAGCAACTAAAAATAAGCGTATTGGTGTGATCGGAACTAAGGGAACGGTCAAAAGTGCTTCTTACGAGCGGGCGATTAAGGAAAAAGTTACAAGCTCGCAAGTCGTCAGTCTCGCTTGTCCAAAATTTGTTCCTATCGTGGAAAGTAATCAATTTTATTCTTCAGTAGCTAAAAAAATTGTATTTGAAACATTGCAACCGTTAAAAAATAAACATTTAGATACTTTAATATTAGGATGTACTCATTACCCCTTATTGCGCCCGGTGATTCAAGATGTGATGGGCAAAGATGTGACCTTGATCGATTCTGGCGCAGAAACAATTAGTGAAGTGAGTATGCTTTTGGATTATTTTAATATTTCAAATGATGGCAACGACACCAAAGGATATGCTGAATTTTACACGACAGGCTCTACCCAATTATTTGATCAGATTGCCCAAGATTGGTTGGGTAAAGGAAAAATTTATTCAAAACAGATTGATTTAGGAGGAACAAATGATGCGTCATGATGGCAGGTATTTTGATCAGTTACGAAACATCAATATAAAAACCAATGTTTATAAACAACCAGAAGGCTCAGTTGTTATATCTTTTGGCGATACACAAGTGATTTGTTCAGCAACCATCGAAGAAACAGTTCCACCGTTTCTGAAAGATACCAATACCGGATGGGTTAGCGCAGAATATAGTATGTTGCCCCGAGCAACTCAAACCAGAAATAAAAGAGAAAGCACAAAAGGAAAACTAAAGGGACGCACCATGGAGATTCAACGTCTGATTGGACGGTCGTTGCGCGCTGTTGTGGATTTAAAAAAACTAGGGGAACGTTCTATCATTGTAGATTGCGACGTGGTACAAGCTGATGGCGGAACCAGAACTGCTAGTATTACAGGAGCTTTTACCGCTTTACGTTTAGCAATTGATAAGTTATTGCAGACCAATGAATTAGCCGAAGATCCCGTTAAAGAATTTGCTGCTGCGATCAGTACTGGTATTTTGCCGGACGGCAGCTGTGTACTTGATTTGGATTATCAAGAGGATAGTAGTTGTGCAGTAGATATGAATATTGTAATGACCGAATCGGGTCGTTTTATTGAAATCCAAGGAACTGGCGAAGAAGCGACGTTTGATCGCTCACAATTAAATGAACTTCTGATATTAGGAAAACAAGGTATTGACGCTTTAGTAAGCAAACAAAAAGCAGCTTTATATGCCAATGAAGAACAAAAACAGCAGATTAATGAGCAGACAATTGTAATTGCTACTGGAAATCCTGGTAAAGTCAGAGAGTTTACTAGAATGTTTCATGACACTGGCTATGAAGTCAAAACCATGAAAGATTTTCCAGAATTACCCGAGGTTGCGGAAACTGGTAGTACCTTTGAAGAAAACGCTCGTTTAAAAGCGGAAACCATTGCTAATATTTTACAATGTCCAGTTTTAGCGGATGACTCGGGACTAAAAGTTGATGTATTGAATGGCATGCCCGGGGTCTACTCTGCTCGTTTTGCTGGGGAGCAAAAAAGTGATGCCGCTAATAATGCAAAATTACTGCATGAATTAACGAACGTGCCGGATGAGCAAAGGGGTGCCCAGTTCCATTGCACACTGGTATTTGCTGCTCCTAAAAAAGAAAGTTTAGTGGTAGAGGCTGATTGGCCAGGACGGATTGCTCGTATTCCACAAGGGGATAATGGCTTTGGTTACGATCCCTTATTTATACCTGAAGACCTAAACGTATCAGCTGCTGAGTTGAGCGAAATTAAAAAGAATAAGATTAGTCACCGCGCACAGGCGCTGAACAAACTGCAAGACCAATGGCAAGAATGGTTAGAAGGAGGACAATAGTTTGAAATATTTAGTCGTTAGTGATAGCCACGGAGACCGACAAGTCTTAGTTGATTTATTTAATCATTACAAAGGAAAAGTTGATTACATCTTTCATTGTGGAGACTCTGAATTACCAGCTGATGATCCAGTGTGGGATGGGGTTTATGTAGTAACCGGCAATACGGATTTTGACTCCCGTTATAAAAAAGCGCAAGTTGTTGATACAGAAGAAGATATTGTTTATCTAACGCATGGTCATTTATCAAGTGTGAAGATGGGTTTAATGCAATTGGATATGCAAGCACAAGAATACGAAGCGACAATCGCCTTATTTGGCCATACCCATCAGCTTGGTTGTGAAGTCAATAAGGGCCGGCTGTTCTTAAATCCAGGGAGTATTTTACAACCTCGTGGTGGTATTTCTGTTAAAACTTATGCGATTATTGAAAGTACGACAGAGAATTTCCAAGTGCAATATTATGACCGAAATTTTGAACCGATAGAAGACCTTTCTTTTATTTTTAATAAGTAATTTATATACTCAAAAGTTTCCTTTGATGTGGACTTTTGAGTATATTTTTTGAGCGCGGTTAAATATATAGGAAAGTCATGTGATAATTAAGCAGATGCCACATAAGAACTATAAACCAGTGTAGTATCTAAACCAATTCAGCATAAGAAAATAGGGAATTGTAATTTTTACAATTAAGAATAAAAAGTGAATAGTTATTACAAAATCTTAAAGAAACCGCTTTTTCTGATTTTTATTCTTATTTTAAGGTATAATAAGAGTTGTAGTTCCGATAGAAATGGAGGTAGCAGGTTGATTGGGAAATATACAAAATCCTTACTTTTGGAAAATAAAGAATCATATCTGATTCCAGCGGAAAATGTAGCCACAGTGCTATATAGCCATCCACTGGAGCACGCATTATTAGTTTTATCCAAAGTAGGATATAGCAAAATTCCTGTTTTAGATTCGTCTGATCATTTAGTTGGGCTTATTAGTTTAGCTAATATCGTGGATAGAATGATGGATCTAGACGGATTTAATTCGGAGATTCTCGATGGTCTGTCTGTAGCTGATGTGATGGAAGTTGATGTTGCATCTTTGCGTCAAGAAGACGACTTAGAGGATGCCCTTCATTTATTGGTAGACGCATCCTTTTTACCAATTGTTGATGAAGACAATGTTTTTGGAGGGATTATCACCAGAAAAGAAGTACTAAAATCGGTTAACCACCTTGTGCACGAAGTAGAAAGAAGATATGAATTTGTCGCAAGAGAAAAAGAAGTCAATGAAAAATTAAATAATTAAAAAAAGTTCGAAAAGGTAAAAAACCTTTTCGAACTTTTTTATACACTTATTGGTGATGAAGGAATAGAGTAATCATTTGCTGTTAATTCTTGAATCGAAGCACTTAATAACTCTTCTTCTAGTTTACCCTGTTGCCCATTTTTAACATACATCGTCGTTTGGATCGCGAAGTTGTTGTTACCCAGATCGACGAGACCAAAAATGACAGGAGGAGTTTGAATATACTCAGCGTAATTGTCGACAATTTTTTGATTCGCTCGTTCAATTGCCTCGTGAATACCATCAAGTCCTTCAGAAGGTTTTACTCGAACATTAACTTGGACTCTCATATCAAAGCGTGAGGTATTACTAATCGTCGTAATGTTACGGTTAGGAACAAAATGGACGGTTCCATCGCCTGATTGTAATTGAAGGGTTCGTAATCCAACTGAAATAACGGTCCCTTCCAAATCTAAATCTGTTAGTTGAATATAATCACCAACATTGAATTGTTGTTCGATAATAATGAAAAATCCGGTAAAGATATCACTCATAAGGCCTTGCGCACCCAGACCAATTGCTAAACCAGCAATTCCAGCACCTGCTAGAAGTGAACCTACAGGAATACCCAGTGAAGAAAGTAATGAATAAACGTAAAAAAAGCCTAATGTATAATGCGCAACGTTTTTGGCTAATGCATTCATTGTTTTGACGCGTACTTCACTTTGTTTCTTCTTTTTGTTAAGGCGAAAGCCACGATCAATAAAATAGTCTGTTAACCGTATTAACACGGCGAATAAAATAGTTAAAGCAATGAGTGCGATCGCTTTTGAGATAACCGTACCCGTTAATGCTTCCCAATCAATATTACTCCACCAACGTTGAAAAGCATTCAACTTTTCTGTAGTGGGTTCGGTAATCCCCGAATCGGATGAATCGACGGCAGAACTTGCTGTCGTGGCAAGTATTTTTTGCGCACCTCTAGATAAAAACATGATATTCCCTCCCAAATTAATGCTTAACCATTGTAACAAGCTTTTTTAAAAAAGAAAATCAAAAAATCTAGGAGTAAATAAAAATTAAGATAGGTGAACACCTTTATCGACAAAGATAGTTTCTCCGATCACACCACTTGCCAAAGGACTAACTAAAAAGGCGCAGACATTACCGATTTCATTAGTGGTTACACTTACTTCGTCGGCCGTACGTTCTTGTGACAGTTGGATTAATTTATTATAGTCTTTAACCCCAGTTACAGCTAATGTTTTCACAGCGCCGGCAGAAATGGCATTGACATGAACTTGGTCTTGCGCAAACTCAGTTGCTAAATAGCGCACTGCTGCTTCTAATGAAGCTTTAGCAATCCCCATCATGTTGTAGTTAGGAACTGCACGTTGTGAGCCAAAATAAGTCAATGTAACGATACCGCTGCCTTCAGCTAATAATGGTTTTGCATAGTGCGTCACGGCGATTAGTGAATAACTGCTGATATCTTGAGCAAGAGAATAACCTTTACGTGAAATATCAGAAACATTGCCTTGCAAATCATCTTTATCAGCAAAAGCGACTGCGTGAACAACTCCATTAATTTGGCCAGCGTAATCTTTAATTTGATCAAAAGCATTTTTAATACTATCATCGTCAGCAACGTCACATTCGACTAAAAATTCATCTCCGTTAAGCATTTTTTCCAAAGATTTTTTCATGCGATCGTTTTGATAAGTGTAAATAACTTCGCCACCTTGCTCAGTAATTGCTTGTGCACAGCCCCAAGCGATACTACGTTTATTGGCGACGCCCATAACGACGATTTTTTTTCCTGTTAGAAAGCCCATAATTCCACTCCTTAAATAAAAATAGATAATAATTTCGATGACAACTCATGAAAAAAGAATCATGATTTCTTATTATTAGATAAAATTGTTTGATTGTCAAACTAAATTTACTTATTTTGATCTTTTATTGCCAAATAAATAGAAATGTGTTACTTTGATAATCAAAGTATTCTGAATTTTGAGAGGGATAAATTAAATGGAAAAATTTTTAACTGAAGAAGAAGTAAAAGAAGTAATACCTAACCGTTACCCGATCCTTTACATAGATTATGTTGATAATATCGAATCAGGTAAAAAAATTATAGCTACTAAAAACGTGACTATTAATGAAGATTTCTTTCAAGGGCACTTCCCCGGAAATCCTGTTATGCCGGGAGTGTTAATTCTAGAAACTTTAGCACAAGCAGGTTCAATTTTGATTTTAAAATCAGATGAATTCCAAGGAAAGACTGCTTATATCGGTGGTATTAATAAAGCAAAATTTAGACAAAAAGTGATAGCCGGAGATACTTTAAAACTTTCTTTTGAAATTACTAAAACAAAAGGCTCCGTTGGTACAGCTATAGCAAAAGCAACTGTTGAGGATAAAATAGCTGCTGAATGTGAATTTACTTTTATTGTTGGCGACGAATAAAAGTGAAGCAATAAAAAAAGAACCAGGTCATTTATTCAGTGAGAATGATTACCTGGTTCTTTTTTATTATCAGAAAACAAATTGCTAATTACATCATTCTGCTTCTTGTTTAATAGTAATTTTATCGATTTTAACTGGATCTTCAGGAGTTGAATTTTCGCCAGAGTCACTTTCTTTAACATCAGCTTGGGCAATTTCATCTACCACATCCATGCCGTCGATCACTTGACCAAAAACGGTGTAATCGTCATCTAGTTGCGGTGCTCCACCGTTTTTATAAGCCTCAATAATTTTTTCAGGGGTAAATTGGATGGCCAACCCGTCGGAGACATCTTCATCATTTTGCACGATAAAAAATTGACTGCCTTGACTGTCGGTTTCTTGACCGCGTGCCATCGAAAGTGCTCCGCGTAAGTGATAAAGCTGATTAGAAGGTTCAATTTCAAATCCTTTCTCCCAAATACTTTCGCCACCGGATCCATCACCTTCAGGGTCGCCACCTTGGATCATAAATTCATCAACGACCCGATGAAAAGTTGTCTCATCATAGTAGCCATTTTTAGCATGAGTCATGAAGTTTTCGACTGCTTTAGGAGCGATTTTCGGAAATAATTTAACTGTTATCTTACCGGCATCTGTTTCCATTTCGATCACGTCTTCGTTATCTTTGGGCTCTTGGTCCAATTGTGGGAGTTCTAAGGCGTTTAAGTCAACTGAGGGCTCGGTGGTTGCTTGGGAGCTAGTAGTTGTCTGGCTTGCATCATTTGTACAAGCACTAAGCAGAAGCAGGCTGACAAAAGCAGTACCTAGAAGGGGGAAGATTGTTTTTTTCATATGTAATAACCTCGCAAAATATTTTTAGTTTTTGTATGTTTTTATCATAGCAAAATTGTCCGTTAATAGCGATTCTTTTTTTATGAAAGCGGATATAAAAAAGATATAGACCGATTATAAGAGCTTTGTTATAATAGAATTGAATTAAAAATAGCTTTAATAGGAGGCTCTTCATGGGAAAGTTAGGTATTTCGCTTTATCCAGAACGATCTACATTTGAAAAAGATAAAGCCTATTTAGATTTAGCACATAAATATGGTTTTAAGCGGGTGTTTACTAGTTTATTACAAATTACTGAAGATAAAGATAAAGTATTAGCTGATTTTAAACAAGTAGTAGATTATGCGAATTCATTGGATATGGAAGTTATGGTTGATATTAACCCTCGTTTGTTTGAACAATTGGGTATATCATATGATGATTTATCTTTTTTCAATGAATTAGGCGCTGATGGTGTACGCTTAGATTTAGGATTTACGGGTGCAGAAGAAGCACAAATGACACGTAATCCTTATCGTTTAAAAATTGAAATCAATATGAGTAGTGGAACAAATTATGTGGATAATATCATGTCCTATTCACCTAATACTGCTAATTTACTTGGCTCTCATAATTTTTACCCGCATCGTTATACGGGTTTAGGATATGAGCATTTTGTTTATTGTTCTGAGAAATTTCGTAACTATAATTTAAATACTATGGCTTTTGTTAATTCACAGGCTGCTACCTTTGGTCCTTGGCCGACGCAAGATGGGTTATGCACCTTAGAAGAACACCGCGAATTAGCACTTGAAACACAGGTAAAGCATTTACTTTTAACGGGATTGATTGATGATATTACAATTGCGAATGCTTATGCTTCAGAAGCCGAATTACAGGTAATGGCTGAGAGTTTCAATGCCCTTTATCCAACTCTACAGGTTGATGTGGCAGATGATATTACAGAAGATGAACGGATTTGTTTATTTGATAATCTGCATAGTTATCGCGGGGATGCCTCAGAGTATTTGTTGCGTTCGACCATGACACGAGTTTATTATAAAGAAAAATCATTTCCTGCCCACAATACTCGTGATATGAAGCGTGGCGATGTGCTGATTGATAACGTAGGCTACGAACAATACAAAGGTGAAACGCAGATTGCTTTACAATCAATGAAAAATGATGGCAGAGTGAATGTGGTAGGACGCATTTCCGACGAAGAGTTATTTTTACTTCAATTTTTAAAACCTTGGTCTAGTTTTCGCTTAATTGAAAGACAATAATAAACAACCGAGCTAGGGCGTAAAATTTACGTCCTAGTTTTTTTATTTACCATATAAAAATTATGTAAACAAAAACGCAAATTATTTTTATTTCGCTGCTTTTTTTCGTATACTAGGTAAGGAATTTTAATAGTTATGAGGAAAAGATGATGAAATATTTAAAATGGATTGTAGTTATTCTAGGAGTTTCATTAGTGGGTGGTTTGGTATATGCCGGAAATTATTTTTATGATTATGCAGTTATCCCCTCTGAAAAGGACTTTTTAAGTCCGGATACAGACACTATAACTGAAGAAACACAAAAAATTGAAACATGGTATACGGATGAAACAAATCGTAGTCGTTGGAACCTTCAATCAGAAGATGGATTAAATTTATCGGCAATCTTTTTACCAGCTGATCAACAAGAAGGTAAAACAGCACTTTTAGCTCATGGTTATATGGATACGGCTGAAAGCATGGCAGAGTATGCTAAAATGTATCATGATATGGGCTATAATGTATTAGTTCCTGATGCTCGCGGTCATGGGAAGAGTGAAGGCGATTATATTGGTTTTGGTTGGCATGAGCGCAAAGATTATTTGCAGTGGATTGACCAAGTCCTACAAAACCAAGGTAAAGATGAAACCATTACTTTGTATGGCTTGAGTATGGGCGCGGCCACAGTTATGATGGTTTCAGGAGAACAATTACCTGCAAATGTTGTTTCGATTGTGGAAGACTGTGGTTATGCCTCTGTTAAAGAAGAATTAACCTATCAATTAAAAGACTTATTTGATCTGCCAGCATTTCCAATGATTCCTATTACTAGTTTGGTAACTAAAGTTCGGGCTGGTTATTTTTTCGGGGAAGCGGATGCGACTCAGCAATTAGCGAAAAATGAATTACCGATTTTCTTTATTCATGGTAAAGAAGACAAATTTGTTCCTTTTTCCATGCTAGATGAAGTCTATCAAGCAACGGATGCTCCTAAAGAAAAATGGGCAGTTCCTCACGCGACTCATGCTGATAGCTATAATCAAGACCCTGAACTTTATCGGGAAAAAATCAAAGCTTTCTTAAAAAAATATGCCCGATAAGTAAATGATGGACAAACGGATAAATGCTAGGTACAATAGGAAAGGTTCAAGGATAGAGTAGTCAGTATATAGAATGGAGGACACAAGTATGTCCATGTTTTTAGACCAAACAACAATTGACGTAAAAGCAGGAAACGGCGGTAACGGGATGGTGGCTTTTCGTCGTGAAAAGTACGTTCCTGACGGCGGACCTGCTGGCGGCGATGGGGGCCGCGGCGGCGATGTGATATTAATCGTAGATGAAGGTTTACGTACGTTAATGGATTTTCGCTATAATCGTCATTTTAAAGCTCAAGCAGGCCAAAATGGCATGAGTAAGAGTATGCACGGTCGCTCTTCACAAGACCTTTATGTAAAGGTTCCTCAAGGTACCATCGTGCGCGATAAAGATACAGGTGAATTTCTGGGAGATTTGATAGAAGATGGACAAATGCTCACAGTCGCAAAAGGCGGTCGTGGTGGACGTGGGAATGTTCACTTTGCTACACCGAGAAATCCAGCGCCTGAACTAGCAGAAAATGGTGAACCTGGGATAGAAAGAAAAATTGAGTTAGAACTGAAAATTCTCGCAGACGTAGGTCTAGTTGGGTTTCCATCAGTTGGGAAATCTACTTTATTATCAGTGATGTCTGCAGCTAAACCTAAAATTGGGGCTTATCATTTTACGACATTAGTGCCCAATTTAGGTATGGTTTCGGCTGCAAATGGTGCAAATTTTGTGATTGCTGACTTGCCTGGATTAATTGAGGGCGCCTCGCAAGGTGTAGGTTTAGGTATCCAATTTTTACGTCACATCGAACGAACTCGAGTGATTTTGCATGTTCTTGATATGAGTGGTATGGAAGGTAGGGACCCC